>NZ_BAXF01000480.1:0-1627 GCF_001310435.1 Arthrobacter sp. JCM 19049
TCGGGCCCGGTCCGCAAACACACCCCAGCATGGCGCTGCAATCCGCAGCACCATGCCTGGGCCGTATTCAAGGGCTAACGCCGGGTGGCCCCGTAGTGGCTGGCCGTGGCCGGCACCAGGGCCTGGGCGGCCTCCTTGTCGTTGTACTTCTTGTTGGAGTAGTTCACCGCCAGGTACCAGGAGGCACCCACGATCAGGTGCATCAGCGCCAACGCGATCCCGCTGAGCACATCTTCGGCAAAGAGGATCGGGACGATGATGGACACCACCGCGACCGCCACGCCCAGCCACTGCGCAATGCGGCAGAAGCGGGGTGCGGCCCGGCCGATGACGAAGGTCAACAGCCCCAGGATCAGGATCGGCGGGGCGGTGAACCGCAGGATATGGATGAAGTCCAGGTTCTGGAACAGCCCGCCCGAGAACCTCATGGACGCGCCAGCGGCCTCGCTGACGAAAACACGAACCCGCACAACACTGCCGCACCAAACGCGGCGATGATGACCTGGGCGAAATTGAACGGCATCCTGTATCTGACAGGCATAGCGTAGGCGCTCATGACTGATCATCTCCTCGATCACTCGAATCGCTTGAGCCTGTCAATTCACTGTACGCCGCATCACACCGCAAGAGAACAGGTGCGGGCTGCCCGGGCGGGAACCCCCTGTCCAAAGCCGGCGCGGTCTACTTCGATGCGCCAATCGCCCAGACCCGCGGCAGCTGCGTTCCGTTGACCGCCAAGTCTCCAATCAGCCGGGCCTTGAACACCCACGGATTGTGGTTCCCGGCGGTCCGCGCATTGCGCCAGTGCCGGTCAAGGTTCTTCGAAACACTGGTCGCCGAGGCCGCCAGCGCGTCAAAGGCGTGGGTGATCGCGTTCAGCGTCAGGGGCGTGAGGGTCACCTGCGCCTGCGCGGAGGCCAGCTCGGCGGCGTCATTGGCCGCCAGGTCCTCGGCCTCAGTAACCGTGCCCGCGTGCAGCCCCACCGCCGTGTCATGGGCCTCCTGCAGGGCCCGGGAGACCCGCTGCACCGCGGCGGTGGCCACATAGGCGGCGGAGGAAACCTCACCGATCACCTGCAGCAGCTGCGGATTCTGGCTGGCAAGGTTCGCGGCCGCATGACTGAAGGTGCGTTTGCGCTGCTTCAGTTCGGCGGCAAAGTCGCGTTCGGCCGCGCGGGCGCTGCCGGCCAGCACCACCAGCAGCACCTGCTGGTAGAAGGCCGTCTGGTAGCGGAACCTGGTGTCGAAGTCGATCAGGTCCTCCTCGTGGACCACCGCGTCGGTGAAGGTCGAGGTCCCGGTGCCGGTGGTGCGCTGGCCAAAGCCGTCCCAGTCATCGGCCAGGGCGATCCCCGCCTGATCCGCCCGCACCGCGGCGATGACGCGTTGGCCCGTGTCGGTGCGCTCGGCGTAGGTGTCCAGCCAGTCCGCGAAGATCGAACCGGTCGAATAGTACTTGGTGCCGTTGATGCGAAAACCCCCGTGGCCGTCCGGGGTGACCTTGGTGATCACGTCCCCGACCGTCACTGCGCCAACCTCCGTCCAGCAGTTGCCCACCAGCTCACCCCCGGCGAAGCGGCGCAGCCATTGGTCACGCCCCGGCCCGGGGGCGGCCACCAGCCGGTCC
>NZ_BAXF01000481.1:0-1630 GCF_001310435.1 Arthrobacter sp. JCM 19049
CCCGCTCTCGGCCCTGGATGTGCGCACCGAGGAGGCGGTGACCGCCAGGGCTGCGCCAGGTGCTGGAGGGCACCACCACGCTGGTGGTGGCCCACCGCCCCTCCACGGTGATGCTCGCCGACCGGGTGGCGTTGCTGCGCGATGGCCACATTGACGCAGTGGGCAGCCACACCCACCTGCTCAGCACCAATGAACACTACCGTTTCGTAATCGCCAGCCTGGATGATGACGAGACCCTGATCAGCGCGGAGGCCGGCCAGTGAGCATCCAATCAGGTGTGGCGAACGAAGACGCCATCAAGCTCAGCGCCGCCGAACGCAAGGTCGTTCGCCAGCGCTCCTTCAGGCTGCTGGCCGCCCTGGCGGTCCCGCAGAAGAAGCTGTTCATCCTCACCGTGGTGCTGGTGCTGGTTTCCAATGCGGCCCGCGTGGCGCTGCCGATGATCATCGCCCTGGCGATCGACTGGACTGCGCAGGTGCGCCAGGGCAACTGGTCCTCGCTGGGGGTCTCCGGCGGTGCGTACATCGTCTGTGCGCTGCTGGCCGGGTTCCTGCTGGCCTGGTACATCCGCTGCGCCGCCCGGATCTCCCAGGCGATGCTGCTGGATCTGCGCCAGCAGGTCTTCCGCCACACCCAGCGCCTGAGCCTGGAATTCCATGAGCACTACACCTCCGGGCGCATCATCTCCCGGCAGACCTCGGACCTGGAGACGCTGCGCGAGCTGCTGGACCAGGGGGTTTCGGAACTGGCCTCCTCCTTCGTGTTCGTGGTGTTCACCCTGATTTCAATCTTCGTGCTGGACTGGCGCAGCGGCCTGGTGGTCTGCGTGGCCGCCATCCCGGTGGGGATCCTCTTCTTCTGGTACCAGCGCCGCTCCGAGGTGCTCTACCGGGAATCACGGGTCGTCTCGGCCCGGGTGATCTCCACGTTCGTGGAGACCATGACCGGCATCCGGGCGGTCAAGGCGTTCCGCCGGGAGAAGGCCAACGACCAGAACTATGCGGCCGTTGCCGCCCAGTACCGGGACAACTCGGTGCGTTCCTTCAACCTGTTCGGTGTGCTGCAGCCGGGTCTGGTGATGATCGGCAACCTGACCGTGGCCGCGCTGCTGGCCTACGGCGGGTTCCGCATCATTGACGGCTCCCTGGCGGTGGGCGTGATGGTGGCGCTGTTGCTGGCCTCCAAGCGGGTTTTCCAGCCGGTGCAGCAGATCGCCATGTTCTACTCCTCGCTGCAGTCCGCCACCGCCGCCCTGGAGAAGGTGTCCGGGCTGCTGGAGGAGGAGCCCACGGTGCGTGAACCGCAGCAGCCGCGCAGCATCGAGCGGGTCAAGGGCGAGATCGACTTCAGTGACGCGGTGTTCGGCTACGGCCAGGGACCGGTGGTGATGGACAAGTTCGACCTGCACATCCCGGCCGGCCAGGTCGTCGCGGTGGTTGGGCAGACCGGGGCGGGCAAGTCCACCCTGGCCAAGCTGATCGCCCGCTTCTATGACCTGCGCTCGGGCAGCCTGGAGCTGGATGGGGTGCCGATCAAGGAGCTGTCCAACAAGGAGCTGCGCCGTCACGTGGTGATGGTGACCCAGGAGGCGTTCCTGTTCTCCGGCTCGGTGGCGAGAACATCGCGCTGG
>NZ_BAXF01000482.1:0-1625 GCF_001310435.1 Arthrobacter sp. JCM 19049
GGCGCGCAGCAGGCGCTGGCGCAGGTCGCCGAAACGCTGCAGGCCCCGGTGCTGAGCACCCCCGGCGGCAACGGCGCGTTCGGGTGGGACCACGAACTCTCCCTGCAGTCCTGGGTGGAGGACCGCTACGTCACCGAGGTCCTGGAGGACGCGGACGTGCTGATCGTGGTCGGCTCCTCGCTGGGCGAGGTGACCAGCAACTACTTCACCCTCACCCCGCGCGGGCGGATGATCCAGATTGAAGCCGAACCGCGGGTGCTGGAATCCAACACCCCGGCCCTGGGGCTGCGCGCCGATGCGAAGGCCGCGCTGGAGTTCCTGGCCGAGGAACTGCGGCGCACCGGGCACCAGGCCCGCGTGGACTGGCACGGCCAGAGCCCGCAGCAGCTGGTGGCCCAGACCCTGGAAAAGGTGCAGCGGCGCCTGGATTCGCAGGACCTGGACAAGGAACGCCGGTTCATGGCCGACATCCGCCAGGCCGTGCCGGAGCGGATGCAGACCTACTGGGACATGACCATCGCCGCCTACTGGGGCTGGAGCTGCTGGGACGCCCGCCAGGGCCAGTTCCATTCGGCGCAGGGGGCCGGGGGACTGGGCTTTGGCTACCCCGCGGCCATCGGCGGTGCCGTCGGGCTGGAAACCCAGGGGCCGGGCCACGCCGAGGCGCGGGTGCTGGCCGTCTCCGGTGACGGATCGGCCATGTACTCGATCGCCGAACTGGCCACCGCCAAGCAGCACAACGTCCCGGTCACCTGGCTGATCGTGGATGACGGCGGCTACGGCATCCTGCGCGAATACATGGAAGGGGCCTTCGGCAAGGCCACCGCCACCGAGCTGGCGCGCCCCGACTTCGTGGCCCTGGCCGAGTCCTTCGGGATTCCGGCCCGCCAGGTTCCGGTGGAGGAGGTCGGGCAGGCGCTGCGCGAGTCCTTCGCCGCCGAGGGGCCAAACGTCGTGGTGGTGCAGACTCTGCTGAAGATGTTTGCTCCCACGCACCTGGAAGCGTAAGTCATTCCGGCGTGCCGCACAGCACCGGGCACCAGCAATGAACACCAAGGGGCCTGCCGTGGGCAGGCCCCCTTCGTGTTTGGCGGCAGCAGGGCAGTGGGGCCACCCGTGCCGAAGCGCCGGCTGATCCTGGCCCGCACGGCCGGGAACAGCTGCTAGGCTCGGGTCCATGATCCGTTCCTGAGCTACCCGCAGATCCATGGAAGACCCACGAACGGAACAGCCGTGCCCTCAGACCTTCTCAAGGTCGATCCCACCCAGGCGGGCCTTGAACTGCCCGCCACCGAAGATGCGCGGATCCAGCCGATCCATCCCCGTCACGCCGCGGACTTGGCGGCCGCCTACCTGGCCGCGTACCCGCCCGAGGTGGCCGCAACAACGCTGCACGACGCCACACGGGAAATGGAACAGACCTTCGCCACCACTACGGGCGGTTGCTGCCCGAATGCTCCAGCGCTGCCGTACTCGGTGCACGGGCGGTCGGTGCCGTCTTTGTGGTCCAGCGATCCATCTGGGATCCCGGACTTCCCGGTCCATTTATCATCGACCTCTTCGTGGCCCCCGCTGAGCGGGGACGGGGGCTGGGCCGCGCCTGGTGCTGGGGGCACTGGCGGGCT
>NZ_BAXF01000483.1:0-1617 GCF_001310435.1 Arthrobacter sp. JCM 19049
TGTGCCGATCCGCTCGGCCTGGGCACGGCGCGGCAGGCGGATGAGGTGCCGCGGACCCAGCCGGTAGATCTCGTTATCCCACCCGCTGGCAAGGTATGCCACAGGCAATTCGGCCCACTGCGGCGCCTGCCCGCGGAGCAGCTCTTGCACCAGGCAGCGGTCGATGCGCACTTCGGCCTCGGGCGCACCCGGCGGGGTGAAACGGCCTGCAGTCATGGTTTTCATCGTAGTGCCTCCACCTGCGCCCACCCACCGGGGGCGTGATCTCTCGCCAACGCCCGCCCAAGAGACGCCACAGCGTGCCGCGCTTCACGTGCTGTCCCCAGCCAACCACGATCAGTTTTCCCAGGGGCCGCGGTCCCCTCACCCGCGTGCAGGATCGCACACCCACCACGGCCGCGGCCGGCGCACGCTGAGGCCGGTCAGTGAAAACCCTGGCCGTCGCAGTTGCGCTCTACGAGGTGGCCACTGGCGTGCGCAGCGAACCGTGAGCAAAGCGCCCAAGGCATGGACCGGGCGCACAGCCCAGCGGCCGGACATTGCCGCCACGAGCGGGGCGGGCGGACTGCCCCGGCGCGGTATCCGGCAGCGGCCTCACACCGGTCACGGCACCGGATGAGTACCAGGAAGCGGGCAAATAGGCATCGCGCTGCACCCCCGCGTTCGGGGATGCAGGCGCGATGCCTTGCTCGCTGGCTGGAGACTAGAGTCCCAGCTTCTCCATGACCAGTTCACGCACGCGGCCGGCGTCGGCCTGCCCGCGGGTCGCCTTCATGACCGGGCCCATCAGGCGCCGATGGCCTGCATCTTGCCGCCCTTGATCTTCTCGACCACGTCGGGCATCGCGGCGATCGCGTCATCCACGGCCTTGCCCAGCGCCGCGTCGTCGTTCACGATCGCCAGCGAACGCTGCTCCACGATCTGGCTGGGGTGCCTTCCCCGGCCAGCACGTACTCGAGCACCTGGCGGGCAATCTTGTCGTTGATCTTCATGCCCTGGATCAGCTGGTCGATCTCGACGATGGTTTCCGGCGTGACGCCAACCTCGGCGATTTCCTTGTCCGCGGCCTTGGCCAGGCGGGCGATCTCGCCCATCCACCACTTGCGGGCGACCGCGGCGGTGGCCCCGGCGGCAATGGTGGCCTCGATTTCATCGAGCACCCCGGCGTTGACCACGTCGCGGAATTCCTTGTCCGCGTAACCCCATTCGGCCTTCAGCCGCTTGCGGCGCTCGGCCGGCGGTTCGGGCAGGCGGGAGCGCAGCTGCTCGATCCAGTCCGCGGTGGTTACGATCGGGACCAGGTCCGGTTCCGGGAAGTAGCGGTAGTCATCCGCGTCCGACTTCGGGCGGCCCGAGGTGGTCGAGCGGGTGTCCTCATGCCAGTGGCGGGTTTCCTGCACGATCTTCTGGCCCGAATCCAGCACCGCGGCGTGGCGTTCGATCTCGAAGCGCACCGCGTGCTCCACGGCGCGCAGCGAGTTCACATTCTTGGTCTCGGTGCGGGTGCCGAACTTCTCCGCCCCTTTGGGCATCAGAGAGACGTTCGCGTCGCAGCGCACGTTGCCGCGCTCCATGCGGCATCGGAGACACCAGTCTGACGATCTCGCGAATCGCCGC
>NZ_BAXF01000484.1:0-1617 GCF_001310435.1 Arthrobacter sp. JCM 19049
TCATCAGGCCCAGCACGCCCAGCACGCCGGCCAGGCTTGCGGTCGCGTAAATTACGTACTTGTACTCCTGCATTCCCACCGCGATGCATCCCATGGCACGGGTCTTGAACAGTGCCATAATCAGCAGCCAGGCGAGCGTGACGGCCAGGCCGGTGATGGCCAGCTGCAAGGAGTAGGGCGTGGCCGGGTTCTCCACCCGCAGGGCGAAGATCAGCGCGGGGGCAATGCCCGCGAAGGTGATGATCAGAGAATCGGTGGCCACCAGCCGGCGGTGGTACCTGCGCCCATCCAGCCCGGCTGCGGCCGGTGCCGCCGGCACGGTGCGTTCGGTGGTGGTGTTCCAGACCTGGATCGGTTCGAAGCCTGAACCGCCCAGGCGCCCGCTAATTTGCGACATATCCATCCCCCACTGTGTGAACCGAATCAGCACAGTGGAGTTGGGCAGTTTTTTGCGCCCCAAAAGTACACATAAGTGCATTCCCCCCAATGATGCATTTCCCCCGGCAGGGCCGCATGTAAAGTGCGAGTACCCAAGATTCCCTGCCTGTCTCAGAGCCTAGGATGCAAGGGAAGTTCGCACACGAGTGTTGATACTCGTTTATCTACCTGCTTGGCTCACCTGTTACCCGCGAAGCACCTAGTCCGTACTTGTTCACTACTTGGTGGGGTGGATCCGTGCCCGGGTGCCGGGCAAATGCACGGGCCCCACCGGCACCGCGGCGACGGTGCTGGCGGGGCCCGCGTTTAAAAGGGACCGGCGGCTGCGCTGGGGGGTGAATCCTTGCGGATCCGCAGTCCGCCGGTCCCGCCCTAGGGATTGAGTCCATGCGATAGCCCGTAGGGGCGGTCATCACTTGTTCCTCGTTCGGTCGAAACAGCATGGCTGGGCAGCTGTCCCGTTCCCTGCCTTCGAGCTTATGTACCGATAATCGCTTGGCACGCGTGGTGCCTACTTCAAGATTGCGCGGATGGGCCCTTATCGGGCCACCCCATTACCCGGCTGCAGGCCCGCATCCTTCAGTTCGGCCCGCTCGGAGATCCCCAATTTCGCGAAGACACGGTAAAGGTGCCCCTCGACGGTGCGCTGGGAGACGGTCAGGGCGCGGGCAATCTCGGCGTTGTTCTTTCCCGCCCGTGCCAGGTCCACGATCTCCGCCTCACGCGCGGTCAGCTCCGTCAGCGCCAGGGCGCGCAGGACATACCTGCCGGGTTCATCCCCTCGGTTTCCACGATGCGCGCCACCTGGCGCAGCAGGGCTCCGCAGCTGCGCTGCTCACCGGCATCCGAGTATCTGGCCGCGGCGCGCGCCAACGCCTGAACGCCCAGTTCCAGTTCCCCCTCCGCCAAGGCCTGACGTCCGAGCTGGGCGAGTTCCTCGGTCTGTCCGGTGGTGCACAGTTCCGCCAATCGTGCCGCCAGGGTGGAGCGCAGCCCCTGCTGGCGGATGGCCAGCCAGGCCAGGCGTTCCCGGCCCGGATGCCCGGGCAGGTCGGAGTCCACCAGCTGGCCCAGCACCCGGATGAGGCTTCACGTTCCAGGAGCGGGAAGTCGGCAAGGTTTTCCGACCCATGGGTTGGCCCAGCTCGCGGACACCGCACGGGCGAACAGCCGCTGCCG
>NZ_BAXF01000485.1:0-1616 GCF_001310435.1 Arthrobacter sp. JCM 19049
GGTCTTCGCCGCGCGCTGCGCCTCGTACTGCCGGGCCAGGTCCCTCCAGGTCCACCTGGTCCTTGGTCCAGTACAGCTTCTTCGGCTCAAAGAACACCACCGGGTCCGGGGAGTCGATGGCCTCGCGCAGCATCAGGTAGGCGTCCTGCACGGTGGAGGGGGTGAAGACCTTCAGCCCGGGGTGTGGGCGTAGTAGGCCTCGGAGGAGTCGCAGTGGTGCTCCACCCCGCCCACGCCGCCGGCGTAGGGGATGCGGATGACCATCGGCAGCGGCAGGCGGCCCTGGGTGCGGTTGCGCATCTTGGCCACGTGCGAGGCGATCTGTTCGAAGGCCGGGTAGGCGAATGCGTCGAACTGCATCTCAATCACCGGGCGCATCTCATTCATGGCCATGCCCACGGCCATGCCCACGATGCCCGATTCGGCCAGCGGGGTGTCAAAGCAGCGGTGGGAACCGAACCGGGCGGTCAGCCCGTCGGTGATGCGGAAGACCCCGCCAAGCACTCCGACGTCCTCGCCGAAGATGACCACCGACTCATCCGCGCTCAGCGCGTCGGCCAGGGCGGTGTTCAGGGCTTGCCGAAGGTCACCGGCTGGTTGGCCGCGGCCTTGGCTGCGGCGGCGTGTGCGGTTTCGGCGCTGACGTTGCCGTTCTCGGCTGATGCGGTTGCAGTCACCTTATGCCTCCTCGCGGGCTAGTTCGTCGGCCAGCAGTGCGGACTGTTCCTTCAGCTGGGCGGTGGGGGTCGAATACACGTGGTTGAACAGCTCCAGCGGGTCGGTGTCCGCGTCCTGGTTCATCCGTCGCGCAGGGTCTTGGCCACGGTTTCGGCGTGGTCGGTGATCCGCTGCGTGGCCTCGGACTCCAGCAGCCCGGAGTCGGCCAGGTAGGCTTCCATGCGCTTGACCGGATCCTTGGCCACCCATTCGGCCACCTCCGCGTCCTCGCGGTAGCGCTTGTCGTCATCGGCGTTGGTGTGCGCTGCATGCGATAGGTGTGGGCCTCGATCATCAGCGGGCCGGAGCCTCGCGGGCCAGGCGCACGGCGCGGCCCATGACGGCCATCAGTGCGATCAGGTCGTTGCCGTCCACGCGTTCGCCGGCCATGCCGTAGCCCACGGCCTTGTGGGCCAGCGACGGGGCAACCGACTGCTGGGAAAGCGGCACGGAGATGGCGTACTTGTTGTTCTGCACGAAGAAGATCACCGGCAGGTTGAACACGGCGGCGAAGTTCAGGGCCTCATGGAAGTCGCCTTCACTGGTCGCGCCGTCGCCGCACATGGCCACCACCACGGTGTTCTCCCGCGCAGCTTTGCGGCGTGGGCAACACCCACCGCGTGCAGCAGCTGGGTGGTCAGCGGGGTGGACATCGGGGCCACCTGGTACTGCTTCGGGTCATAGCCGCAGTGCCATTCGCCGCGGAAGCTGGTCATGACCTCCATCGGGGCCACGCCCTTGGTCATCACCGCCACCGAGTCCCGATAGGTCGGGAAAAGCCAGTCGCCATCCTGCAGGCACAGCGCGGCAGCGACCTGGCAGGCCTCCTGCCCGTGGCTGGAGGGGTAGACGGCCATGCGGCCCTGGCGGACCAGGGCCGAGTTCTGGTCGTTGACCCG
>NZ_BAXF01000486.1:0-1607 GCF_001310435.1 Arthrobacter sp. JCM 19049
CCGGGATCAGGTGGGTGGTACCCACCCCGAGCCCGGCGGCCAACTCCCCCACCTGCTCGCTGATGCCGCGGAACACGGTTTCGTCCCAGCCGACCAGGTCCATCTTGTTCACGGCGATGATCAGCTGCGGCACCCGCAGCAGCCCGAGCACTCCCAGGTGGCGGCGGGTTTGTTCCACCACCCTGTGGCGGGCATCGACCAGCACGATGGCCGCGTCCGCGGTGGAGGCGCCGGTGACGGTGTTGCGGGTGTACTGCACGTGGCCCGGGCAGTCGGCCAGGATGAAGGAGCGCTGTGGGGTGGCGAAGTAGCGGTAGGCCACGTCGATGGTGATCCCCTGTTCGCGTTCGGCGCGCAGCCCGTCGGTGAGCAATGCCAGATCCAGGGCCGGGGTGTGGCCGCCGAAGCCGCGTTCGGCGCTGGTGCGGGCCAGCTCGTCCAGTGAGTCGGCCAAGATCCCTTCGCATCGTGCAGCAGGCGGCCCACCAGCGTGGACTTGCCGTCGTCCACCGACCGGCGGTGGCGATGCGCAGCAGGGTGGTGGCTCGGCGGTGCGGTGGCGTGTGGTGTGGTGTGGGTGGCGGTCATTTTAGAAGTAGCTTCCTTCTTGCGGTCTTCCATGGCGGCGGAGGAGATCCGGTCATCGGCCCGGGTGGCTCCGCGTTCGGTCAGGGTGCTCAGGGCCAGTTCGTCCAAAACCTTGGGGACGGTGTCGGCCTCGGAGAGCACCGCCCCGGTGCAGCTGGCGTCCCCCACGGTGCGGTAGCGCACCTTGCGCACGCTCACGGTCTCGTGCGGGTGCGGCTGGCTGACCGGGGTGACGGCCCGCCACATCCCGTCGCGTTCGAACACCTGGCGGCAGTGGGCGAAGTAGATGCCGGGCAGTTCGATGCCTTCGCGTTCGATGTACGCCCAGATGTCCTTTTCGGTCCAGTTGGAGATCGGGAAGGCGCGCACGCTCCAGCCGGGCTCGTGGCGCCCGTTGTACAGGTTCCACACCTCCGGGCGCTGGTTGCGCGGATCCCAGGTGCCGAATTCGTTGCGCAGGGACAGGATGCGTTCCTTGGCCCGGGCCTTGTCCTCATCTGCGGGCGCGCCGAAGACCGCGTCGAAGCCGTTGGCCTCCAGCGTGTCCAGCAGCACCCGGGTCTGCAGCCGGTTGCGGGTGCCGTCGGCCGGCTGGATCAGCTCGCCGCGCTCGATGTACTCCTGCACCGAGCCGGTGATCAGGCGCAACCCGTACCGGGCGACGGTGGCGTCGCGGAACTTGATCACCTCACCGAAGTTGTGGCCGGTGTCGATGTGCACCACCGGGATGGGGATCCGGGCCGGGGCGACGGCCTTGGCCAGCAGGTGCAGCACCACCACCGAATCCTTGCCGCCGGAGAAGAGCAGGGCGGGTTTTTCGAATTCGGCCAGCACCTCGCGGATGATGTGGATGGATTCGGCCTCCAGGGCGTCCAGCACGCTGCGGGCGGTGGCCGGTGGGGCGGTAGCGGTCAGGGTCATCGGGTTCTCCTTCGGAGGGCAGGGTCGGCGCCGGGACCGCGGGTGGGGTGCCCGGCGGCGGAGGTGTCATGGCGGGAAAAGGGGGTGTCAGAGGTGGA
>NZ_BAXF01000487.1:0-1590 GCF_001310435.1 Arthrobacter sp. JCM 19049
CAGCACCGCCGAGAGGGTCGGGCCGATGCACGGGGCCCAGCCCAGGCCCGAAGGTCAGCCCGAGCACCGGAGCTCCCCACAACCCGGCCGGGGCCGGCGGTGGATCTTGCGGTCGCGCTGCAGGAAGGAGATCCCGCCCATGAACACCACGCCCATGATGATCACCACCACGCCCAGCAGCTGGGTCACCCAGGCGCCGTTGAAGCGCATCCACGCGGTCACCTGGCTGAAGAGCACGCCGGCGGAGATGAACACCACCGAGAACCCCAGGATGAACAGCAGCACCCCGGCCAACACCCGGCCGCGGCGGTGTTCACGCAGGTCCGCCCCGGTCAGCCCGGTGACGTATCCCAGATACCCGGGAACCAGCGGCAGCACGCAGGGAGAGAGGAAGGAGACCAGCCCGGCCAGCAGGGCCACCGGTCCGGCAAGAAACAGCGACCCGTCCAGCGCGATCTGGGAAAACTGGTTGGTCGTCACGGCCAGGTTCACAGTTCCTCGTTCAGTCCAGACTTGATCAGGGCACGCAGGGTGGTTTCCTCCACGGCACCGATCACCCGGGCGCGCACCCGGCCCTGGCGGTCGAGCACCAGGGTGGTGGGCACCGCCTGCAGCGGCACGTATTGGGTCATGGCCAGCTGGATCTTCCCGTCGGTGTCCTGCACGGACTCATAGGGGATCTTGAAGGTGCGTTCGAAGGCCAGCGCCGCTTCCTTCTCATCACGCACGTTCACGCCCAAGAAATGGACCTTTTCCCCGAATTCCTCGCTGAGCTTGCGCAGGTGTGGGGCCTCGATGCGGCACGGGGCGCAGGCGGCGTACCAGAAGTTCATGACCACCGGGGCGCCTGGAACTGGGCCAGCTCCACCTTGGTGCCCTGATAGGTGCTGGCGCTGATCTGCACCGGGTCGGTGCGCTTTTCGACCGCGTATTCCTCCACCGCGCCGTCCCCGGCGATGTAGTTCTTGTTGTCCCCGCTGCGGGCCTGTTCGGCCAGCGGGTCATCGGTGGCGCAGGCGGCCAGCGGAATCACCGCGGCGGCCAGGAACGCCGAACGCAACAGGCTCCGCCGCCCGATGCGTGCTGCGGGATTCGACGAATCAGTCATGGGTGTCAGGCTCCAGGGATGTTTGCGGCACCGGCCAGCAGGTCGGCGCACGGTTCGTGGTACGACAGGTTCACCAACTGGTCGTCCGAGAATTCAAAACTGGTGATCGAGGTCAGCGTGCATTCGCGCTGGCGCGGATCATGCCACAGGCGCTGGCCCTGGGAGGCGCGGCGGGTCACCCAGATCGGCAGCTGGTGGGAGACGATGACCACCTCGGCGCCGTCCCCGGCCTCGGCGACCGCGGCCTTGCGGTGCTCCTGCATGGCCAGGCGCATCCGATCGACCTGTTCGCTGTAGGGTTCGCCCCAGGAGGGCTTGAGCGGTTGATGATGTAGGGCCAGTAGCGCGGCTCCCGCAGGCGGTTGGCAATGCGGGATAGACCCTCAAAACGGTTCCCGGCCTCGATGACCCGCTCATCGGTGAGGATCGGCAGCTCCAGGGCCGCGGCGGTGGGGGGCAGCGGTTTGCTGGGCCCGCAGCAG
>NZ_BAXF01000488.1:0-1586 GCF_001310435.1 Arthrobacter sp. JCM 19049
ACCTGTTTAGCCGCACCTACGAGTTCTACCGGCAGTTCGCCGAGGCGCTCTCCCTGGCCGACACGGTCAGCGTGCTGGACATCTATGCCGCCCGGGAGGATCCGATCGAGGGGGTCACTAGCGAGCTGATTGCCGACCGCATCGAGGTGCCCAGCGCGGTGCTGGACAACGAGCAGGCCATTGTGCGGGTCGTGGAATCCGCGGCTCCCGGGGACGTGATCATGACCATCGGCGCCGGGGACGTAACCCACCTGGCCCGCGCATTGTCCAGGCCATGCGCGAACAGCAGGACTAAGCGGCGGGAGGACCATGAACCAAAGCGCAAAAGTCCTGCCGCTGCCCGAACCGCCGGAGAGGAAACGCCGCCGGGTGATGCTGATCGTCGCCGGAGCGGTGGTGCTGCTCAGCCTGGCCGCGGTGTTGGTGCTCAGCTTCAGCCGGTGCTGGCGGCCAAGCACATCCAGGTCACCGGCACCAAGCTGATTGACGAGCAGAAGGTCACCGAACGCCTCTCCAGCCTGGAAGGCACCCCGTTGCCGCGGATCTCCGAATCCAAGGTGATGGAGCTGATCGGGCAGGAGCCGGCGTTGGATGAGGTGGTCGTGCGCGCCAGATGCCCGACACCCTGAAGGTGGAGCTCGTGGAGGCAGAGCCGGTGGCGGTGCTCATCGAGGGCAAGGACCGCTACCTGGTGGCCGCGGACGGGCGCAAACTGAAAAAAGTGGGCAAGGACGCAAAATATAAATTACCGGGCATCACGGCCTCGGAACGCACCAAGGATCCCGAAGCCTTCAAGCTGTTGACCGGTGTTTTGAGCACCATCGACAACAAGGTTCTGGAACAGGTGAGTTCCGCGACACTGACCCAGGCGGACTTCGTGGAACTGAACCTTCCCAAGAAACGCACGCTGATCTGGGGTGAGGGAGACAAGCCAGAGCTGAAGAACGAAGTCGCCCAGATTTTCCTAAAGGAGCTATCCGCGTCGAGCAACCCGCCCAAGGTGGTGGACATCTCCAATCCGGAAAATCCGGTGACCTACTAGGCGTCGCGGATTGCCCGCATTAACTGGCGCGCCGTGGGTGTGGGAGAAGCAACTTGGGCGAAAATTCTGGAAAGATGGAACGTAGTAGAAAACGACACGCCCCAAGCGGTCGTTGCACTAGACCGGCGCGACTCATAGCGTTCTTATAACGATAGCTTGACAGAAGCCAAACCTTAAGGCTAAGGGTGAAGGTTTCGCGCTGGTTTCGTGATTCATGTAGCACAACTAACAAGGGAAGCGGGACGTGGCAGCTCCACAGAATTACCTCGCGGTCATTAAAGTCGTCGGCATCGGCGGTGGCGGTGTAAACGCGGTCAATCGAATGATCGAAGTCGGGTTGAAGGGCGTTGAATTCATCGCCATCAACACCGACGCCCAGGCACTGCTCATGAGCGACGCCGACGTGAAGCTCGACGTGGGACGCGAACTAACTCGCGGCCTGGGTGCCGGCGCCAACCCGGATGTTGGTCGTCAGGCGGCCGAGGACCACGTCGAGGAGATCGAAGACGTCCTGCGCGGTGCGGACATGGTCTTCGTGACGCCG
>NZ_BAXF01000489.1:0-1577 GCF_001310435.1 Arthrobacter sp. JCM 19049
TCCCTGGCCGAAATCCAGGACGCGGCCCGCGCCGTGGGCGCACGACTTCATCCTGGGGTTGCCCGAGGGCTATGACACGGACGTGAACAAGCGCGGCGGCCGGGTGTCGGCCGGGCAGCGCCAGCTGATTTCCTTTGCCCGCGCCTTCCTGGCCGACCCGGCGGTGCTGATCCTGGATGAGGCGACCAGTTCCATGGACATCCCCTCGGAGCGGGCGGTGCAGCGGGGCCTGCAGAAGCTCTTGGGCGACCGCACCGCGTTGATCATTGCCCACCGCCTGTCCACGGTGCAGATCGCCGACCGGGTGCTGGTGGTGCACGATGGGAAGATCATCGAGGACGGTTCCCCGCAGGAACTGATCGCGGCCAATGGGCGCTTCGCCGCCCTGCACCGGGCCTGGAGGGATTCGCTGGTCTAACCGGGCGCACGGCATCGCTGCCCACAACGGCAAGGAGCCCGAACCAGCAGTCTGGTTCGGGCTCCTTGCGTCAGGGCCGTGCCGGGGAGGCTACGCGCTGAAGTCCTGCCCGGTCAGCCGCTCATAGGCCTCGATGTACCGGGCGCGGGTCTTGGCGACGATGTCCTCGGGCAGCGCCGGGGGCTGCTGGCCGGAGGCCTTGTCCCACCCGGAGGCGTTGGAGGTCAGCCAGTCGCGCACGAACTGCTTGTCGAAGCTGGCCTGGGACTTGCCCGGGGCGTAGTCCTTGGCGTCCCAGAAGCGGGAGGAGTCCGGGGTGAGCACCTCATCGCCCAGGGTGATCTGCCCGGTGGACGGGTCCGCGCCGAATTCGACCTTCGTGTCGGCCAGGATGATCCCGCGCTCGCGGGCAATCTTTTCGGCCTGCTCGTAGAGCGCCACCGTCTTCTGCCGCAGCGCCTCGGCGACCTCCAGCCCGACCCGTTCCACGGTTTGTTCGAAGGAGATGTTCTCGTCGTGCTCCCCCACCTCGGCCTTCGCCGAGGGGGTGAACAGTGCCGGGCTCAGCCGGGACCCGTCGACCAGGCCCTCGGGCAGCGGCAGTTCGCATACGGTGCCCGAGGCCTTGTACTCAACCAGCCCGGAGCCGGTCAGGTAGCCGCGGGCGATGCACTCGATCGGGTACATGTCCAGCTTCTTGCACACCATCGCTCGCCCGGCCACCTGCTCGGGCACCTCGGTGGAGATCACATGGTTGGCGAAGTCGCCCAGCTGTTCAAACCACCACAGGCTCAGCTGGGTGAGCACCTTGCCTTGTCCGGGATTTCGGTGGAGAGCACAAAGTCGTAGGCGCTGATCCTGTCGGAGGCGACCACCAGCACGCGGTCGGTGTCCGCGAAGGACACCCCGGCCGGGACGTAGAGGTCGCGCACCTTGCCGGAGTAGAAGTGGTCCCAGCCGGGAAGCTGCAGCACTTCGGTCTTGAATCCTGCCATGCCTACTTAGCCTCCGTGTTCACGATGATCTGTCCCCGCTCGGCCTTCAGGCCGATGTCGGTGCGGTACTGGGCGCCGGGCCAGGAGATCTTGGCGACCCCCTGGTAGGCGGCCTTCCGGGCGGCGGCCAGGTCATCGCCCAGGGCCACCACGGCCAGCACCCG
>NZ_BAXF01000490.1:0-1561 GCF_001310435.1 Arthrobacter sp. JCM 19049
GTTCCCTTGGGGTAGGCGACACGCTGGTACTGCGGCGCCTCATCCCCATCCCCATCCCCATCCAAGGTGACCACCAGCGCACCGTCGGCGCAACCAATGACCAGGCCGGCCGCGGTGGTGATGGCGTCACTGGCCTGGTCGCATTCGGCTTCCGTGCCGTTGACAGATTGGCCGTCCGGGCCGTGGAAGCGCACCTGCGTCGCTTTGCCGTTCTTGCCGGGGACGCTGACCACGGCGCCCTCGCCCAGCGGTGCCACGAGCCCGTCGTGCTTTCCCGTGTCGATCTCGAAGGTCGGATGCACATGCCCCTCGGCCAATTCCGCATTGTCTAGCAGCACCGCGCGGCCGGTGTCCCGGAAGAATACGCCGGTGCCGCCGGCGGTGGACAGCGCCGAGCCGGTCACCGCGGCGTCTTTGCCTCCTGCCAACGTGCCCAGGCTGCGTGGGGTGGCGCGGTAGTAGTGGAAATGATCGCCGTGGGCCCAGCTCCACATGCCGCTGTCAATCACCGAGAGCCCCTCGGCGGTGGAAGCGAAGACGTAGCGCCCATCGCTATACACCGAGGTGGGCGCGGCGATGGCTTCGAGGCTGCTCTCCTTGCCGTTCAGCAGGTCGGTCATGCCGGCGTTTCCGGCGGAGTCAATGGAGACGATATGCAACGGCGCTTCGGTGGTTTCCTGGGCTCCCTCGATTTCGCCGTGTCCCTCACTGCTTTCATGGTCATGGTCGTCGTGGTCGTGCTCGTCGTGGTTCGAGGATTCGCTCGGAGCCATTGACTGCTCGGCTGACGGCCCGGCGGGGGCACAGCCGGTGAGACCGGCGAGCAGCAGAGCGGTAGCGGCCAGGGGTGATGATGCGATTCATGGGGTTCTTTCAACTTCGTGGATTGCGGTGGGCGTAGCGGTTTCATGGTGTCGATCGGTGCTGCACAGCCGGTCAAGGCCGGCCCGCGCGACACCCGAAAATGCCGCGGCGAGGATCGCCGTGCCGGCAATTGAAGCCCCGGCCGCGGTACCCAGATACCAGGAGGCGCACAGGCCCACTGCCACCGCGGCGGAGCCGAAAACGGCAGCCAGCGCCATGGTGCTGGGAATCCGGGTGGTCCAGCGGTTCGCCGCGACCACCGGGGCCAGCAACAACCCAACAACCAGCAGCGTGCCTACCGCCTGGAAGGAGGCGACCACCGCCAGGGTTACCAGCCCGACCAGCACCACCTGCGCCATCCGGGGCTTCAATCCCAGGGTGGTCGCGATGCGCTCGTCGAAGGCCGCAGCGGTGAATCTTCGGTGGAATGCGAAGGCGATGACCAGCGCGGCGAGCAGCCCGAAGCACAGCACAAGCAGGTCGCCGGGGCCGATGGCAAGAATGTCCCCGAAGAGCATTGCCGTCGCGTCCGTGGCGAAACTGCGTGAATGCGAGACGATGATGACGCCGGCAGACAGCATTGCGACGAACAGCAAGCCGATGCTCGTGTCATAGGACATCCGTCCGCGTCGTTGCAGGGCGCCGATGGCAGCGCTCATGGCGACCGCGCTCACCGCGGCGCCAGCCAGCAGCGGGA
>NZ_BAXF01000491.1:0-1562 GCF_001310435.1 Arthrobacter sp. JCM 19049
CCGACCACGGAGGAGACCGGGCCGAACGCCTCACGCGAGTGCAGGATCGGGTTGGCCGGATCGGACCAGCGCAGCACCACCGGGCCATGAACGCCCCGTCCTGAGCGATCTCGGTGCGTTCGCCGCTGGTGCGCACCCGCGGGGCATCCAGCGAGCCGTAGGCCAGCTCGCCACCGGCGTCCAGCATGTCCTGCACCGCCTGGCGCACGTCGCGCAGCTGGTCCAGGGAGGCCAGCGCGCCCATGGTCACGCCCTCCACGCGTGGATCGCCGATCACGGTGCGGGCCTCGATGCGCTCGCCGACGGCCTTGATGACGGCGTCAACCAGCTGCTCGGGCACGATGCTGCGTCGGATGGCGGTGCACTTCTGCCCGGCCTTGCTGGTCATCTCGCTGACTACGGCCTTGACGAAGGCGTTGAACTCCTCGGTGCCCTCGACCGCGTCCGGGCCGAGGATTGCGGCGTTCAGCGAGTCGGTTTCCGAGGTGAACTTCACCCCGCCATCCACCACGTTGCGGTGGGCCTTGAGCTTGTTGGCGGTCGCGGCCGACCCGGTGAAGGCCACCATGTCCCGGTAGTCCATGTGGTCCAGCAGATCCCGGGCCGAACCGGAAAGCAGCTGCAGCGAGCCGTCGGGCAGGAGTCCGGAGTCCAGCATCATGCGCACCACGGCCTCGGAGAGGTAACCGGTGGGGCTGGCGGGCTTGACTATGGTCGGGACCCCGGCGATGAAGGCCGGGGCGAACTTTTCCAGCATTCCCCAGACCGGGAAGTTGAACGCGTTGATCTGCACGGTCACCCCGGCCATGGGGGTGAAGATGTGGGTGCCGATGAAGGACCCGTCCTTGCTCAGCGGCTCGGTGGGTCCATCCAGGATCACATTGGAGTTGGGCAGTTCACGCCGCCCCTTGGAGGAGAAGGTGAACAGCACCCCAATGCCGCCATCGATGTCGACCATCGAGTCGATCTTCGTGGCACCGGTGCGGTAGGAGATCTCGTAGAGCTCTTCGCGGCGCTCGTTCAGGTAGAGCGCCAATTCCTTGAGCTTCAGGGCGCGCTGGTGCAGCGAGAGACCGGACAGTTCACGCTGTCCCACGGTGCGTCCGTAGTCCAGTGCGCCGGCCACGTCCAGCGCTCCGGCGCTGACGGTGGCAATGGGCTGGCCGGTGTTCGCATCGAGCACCTGCGTGCCGCCCTCGGCCTGCGGGCTGATCCATTCTCCGGCGATGAAACTAGGCACACAGTGGCTTGGGCAGTCGACATCGACACAATTCCTTCCTGAACGATCGGTCAGTATTAGGATTAAGAGTAACAGTATTGCGTGATAGCCAACACTTTGAAAGGTCCGCCATGTCACAGAATGCGCCCCGCGCCACCCCTGCGCCCGGCTCGCCCCAACCCGAGGCACTGGAGCCCTGGACGATCGAACTGGGCGAGCTGGATCAGAAGATGGGCGTGCGGATCATCGAGGAATCCGTGCAGCGCGTCGTGGCGCGCATGCCGGTGGCCGGCAACACCCAGTCCTTCGGCCTGCTGCACGGCGGGGCCTCGCTGGCCGTGGG
>NZ_BAXF01000492.1:0-1558 GCF_001310435.1 Arthrobacter sp. JCM 19049
GCCTCCACCGGCGGGTTCACCGATGTGCTGCTGCGCCGCGGGGCCCGGCACGTGGTGGCCGTCGACGTCGGCCACGGTCAGCTGGTGGACCAGATCCGCTTTGACCAGCGGGTCAGCGTGCACGAGGGGCTGAACGTGCGTTACCTGGAGCCGGCGCAGATCGGGGGAGTTGTCGACCTGGTGGTGGCTGACTTGTCCTTTATTTCGCTGCGCCTGGTGATCCCGGCGCTGGCGCAGGCAACACGCCCGGGCGGAACCCTGTTGTTGATGGCCAAACCCCAGTTCGAGGTGGGCCGGGAGCACCTGGGCAAGTCCGGGGTGGTCACCTCCGCACGCCTGCGGCGCACCGCGGTGGAAAACGTGGTGGCCAGCGCGCGGGAAGCCGGACTTGAGCTGCAGGGGCTGGCGCGCAGCCCGCTGCCCGGGCAGGATGGGAACGTGGAGTTCTTCCTGCGCCTGGGCCGGCCCGACACCGGGCAGCCACAATCCCCGCCCGATGCGCGGTTGTGGGAGCTGGTTGACTATTCTTGAACACAACGCGTCGAAGCGACGGGCTGGATCGGTGCGCACCTAGCCGCCGGTGCATCCTGCGCGCTTCCACCCCGAGAATTCGAGCCTGAGGGGCATCCGATATTGCGCCGCATCCTAGTTTTCACCCACACGGGCCGTAAGGACGCGATCGCCGCGGCCATCGAAACCTCCCACCAGCTGGCCAATTCCGGCATCGTGCCGGTGATGCGCCGCCAGGACCAACACGCGGTCATCGGCGCCAACGGGGACAACCAGGGCGAGGATGCGCTGCACGTGGAGATCCTGGGCGAGGACTGCCAGATGCAGGACATCGATCTGGGGTGGTGCTTGGCGGCGACGGCTCGGTGCTGCACGCCGCGGAGCAGGTGCGGGAGGCCGACCTGCCGCTGGTGGGCGTGAACCTGGGCCACGTCGGCTTCCTGGCCGAAAGTGAACGCACCGAGCTGGCCAATTCGGTGGCCCAGCTCGCCGCCGGGCGCTACACCGTGGAGCAGCGCATGGCCATCGAGGTTAAGGTGTGGCTGGACAACGTGTGCCTGGCCGAGACCTGGGCGCTGAACGAGGCGGCGGTGGAGAAGGCCAACCGTGAGCGGATGGTCGAGGTCGTCATCGAGGTCGACGGCCGGCCGATCTCCACCTTCGGCTGTGACGGGGTGGTGATGGCAACCCCCACCGGTTCCACCGCCTACGCCTTTTCCGCCGGCGGCCCGGTGGTTTGGCCGGAGGTCGCGGCATTGATCATGGTGCCGATCAGCGCCCACGCCCTGTTCGCCAAGCCGCTGGTGATCTCCCCGGACTCGGTGATGGCGGTGGAGATGCTCACCCGCACCGACGCCGAGGCCGTGCTGTGGTGCGATGGCCGGCGCACCATTGACCTGCCGCCCGGGCCCGGGTGGAAGTGACCCGCAGCGCCAGCCGGTGAAGCTGGCCCGGCTGAACACCACCCCGTTCTCCGAACGCCTGGTCAACAAGTTCGAGCTGCCGATCCAGGGCTGGCGCGGACCGGCGCGCCCGTCGGAACGCCGCA
>NZ_BAXF01000493.1:0-1549 GCF_001310435.1 Arthrobacter sp. JCM 19049
GTGCAGCAGGTGGGCCACCGCCCCAGCGGTGAACCCGGAAGCCAGCATTGCGGCGTAGTAGATGCGCGCGGCCTGCCGCCGGCGTCCGCAGATTTCTGCCAGTGCCGCGGGTAGTGCGGCACCGGTCCTGGAAGCGGCCGTGCAGCAGTGCAAGGACCAGCAGCACGAGCGCGCCACCCAGCAGGGCCCAACTCAAATCCAGCGACCTCTCACTCACCATGGTGCCCGAGCGCAGGGCCTGCAGGCCGGTGTCCGCGGCCCCCAGCAGCAATAGCGCAGCTGCCGCCGAGTACAGCCCCATCTGCCGGGTATGCACCAGCAGGATTGAGCCAGCCGCGCCGATCAGGAAGACCAGCGCCAGCCAGCGCAGTTCGGGCTGATAGCCCAGCATGAGAACCAGCGGCACCAGCAACGCCGCCAATCTGATTCCCTGGTGGCCTGTTGCCGGCGGTATGTCCATTCAAGGCCCAGGGCAACCACCGCCTGGGCGGCGAGCAGCCACATCGCCGCGGTGGCGCCCCACCATCCAGCCCGGACCAGCCGGTCGTGGAACCGAACGTGGCGGCCGGGACAATGGCCAGCGCCGCCACGGCCAGGCTAACGGGAAGCAGCAGCCACTGCCGGTAGGGCCCGGCACCGAAGGCCCAGTGTGCCAGCAGCGCATATCCCAGCCAGAGCAGCAGGCTCAGCAGCACGGTGCCGCGGTCCGTCTGCGGGCCGACAGCATAGGCCAGCAGCAGCAACGGCAACCCCACCAGGATTCCCAGCCCAATGACCCGCAATTCCCCCGACACCGCTGCACCGCGGCTGCGGGAGAGAACCAGCCGGGCCGCTTGCGGCAGCACCACGCTGAGCAGCAGCACACAGAACTGCCCGTGCAGGTCCAGCTCGAAGTGCTCAACACTCCACCAGGCGGCAACGCTCAATTGGATCTGGGCCAGTGCGGCATGCGTGATTCTCCAGCCCGCCGCGGTACAGCGGGGCAGGGCCGCGATCAGAAAGACAATATTGGCCGCGGCCACCAACGGCGCCAGCCACCAGAAATCCGAGCGCAGTGCCAGGACAAAGTAGCCGCACAACGCCCCAAGCAACGGCGCGTGCACGAACGCATCCATGGCCCCACCCGAGGTGGGCAGGCAGCGCCAGGCGACCCAGGCGGTGGCCAGTACCGAGCCGATCAGCACCAGCACCGACCAGCTGCCCGCAGTGACACCCAGGAAGTGGGCACCCAACGACAGCTCTCCCTGCAGGCGCAACGCCAGTGCGAACACCACCATCACCAGCAGGCTGGCGGTCACCCGGATCCGCCAGTGCAGGTTCGCCACGACGGTGCGTTCTGCGTGCCCCGCATGTCGGCCGAGTAGACCAGCATCCCGGCGGCAGCCGCCCAGATGCCCACCATTGCGGCGCTCGCCACGCCCCGATCGGAGGCCGGGGCAAACAGGAACTGCAGCAGCTGGGCGCTCTTGGCACCAACCGCCAACAGGAGCACCCAACGCAATTGCGCACCTAGCAGCGCCCGGGATTCGGGCTGCCGCCGCACGACGGC
>NZ_BAXF01000494.1:0-1542 GCF_001310435.1 Arthrobacter sp. JCM 19049
GTTGCCGTGCCCGTCCACCAGCGCCAGGCGCATCGAGAAGTCCTGGGCCAGGCGCACCATCGCGTCATAAATCGCCGCGTCCCCGTGCGGGTGCAGCTTGCCCATCACCTCACCGACCACGCGCGCGCTCTTGACGTGGCCCTTCTCCGGGCGCAGACCCATCTGCGCCATTTGGAACAGGATGCGCCGCTGCACGGGCTTGAGCCATCGCGGGCATCGGGCAGGGCCCGGGAGTAGATCACCGAGTAGGCGTACTCCAGGAAGGAGTTCTCCATCTCGCTGGTGACGTCGATGTCGATGATGTTCTCGACGAAATCCTCGTCAAGGGCCGGAGTGTTCTTGCGAGCCATTGAGCTGTTCGTGCCCCTACCTTCTGGTCGATAAGAAACTGTTCGAATGCAAACAGGCGGACTGCGCGCTGCGGGCGTGGTGCAGGCCGCGGTGCGTGGCATCTGGCCGTGGCCGGTACCGCGCACTATTGTTTAGCTTATGGTGGATCGTAAAGTTTCTGCGGCATATCCGGCACATTGGGAAGCAGATGTTGTGCTGCGCGACGGTTCAACCGCGCACCTGCGGCCCATCACCCCAAGGATGCCCAGGCGCTGCAGGAGATGCACCGCCAGCAGTCCGAGGCGTCGGTCTACCTGCGCTATTTTACCTACAAGTCCCAGCTGACCCCCAAGGAGCTGGAACGCTTCACCAACGTCGATCACACCTCCCGGGTAGCGTTCGTGGTGCTGCGCGGGGCGAAGGTCATCGGGGTCGGCGGCTATGACCGGCTCGATGACCCCACCGAGGCGGAGGTCGCGTTCAACGTCTCGGACGAATACCACGGCAGCGGGATCGCCTCCATCCTGCTGGAGCACCTGGCCGCGGCCGGACGCGAAAACGGGATCGAGAAGTTCACCGCAGAGGTGCTGCCGGAGAACCGCAAGATGCTCACCGTCTTCTCCGAGGCCGGCTACGCGGTGGCCCGGCACTTTGAGGACGGGGTGGTAATGCTGGTCTTCCCGATCGACCCGACCGACAAGTCCCGTTCGGTGATGGAGGCCCGCGAGCACCGCGCCGAAGCGAAGTCGGTGGCCGGGCTGCTGGCCCCGGCCTCCGTGGCGGTCATCGGCGCCAGCCGCTCCTGGGGCACCCTGGGCTACGACGTGCTGAACCGGCTGGTGGAATCCGGGTTCACCGGGGCGCTGTACGCGGTTAACGAGCAGGCCTTTGAGATCGGCGGGCTGCCCAGCTACGGGCGGATCACCGAGGTGCCCGGCCCGGTGGACCTGGCCATCATCTGCGTGCCCAAGGAACGGGTGCTGGGGGTCGTGGACGACTGCGCCGCCCACGGGGTCAAGGGTCTGCTGGTGATGACCGCCGGCTACGAATCCGACCAGGGCCTGCGCGAACAGCGCGAACTGATCACCCGGGCGCGGATCAACGGGATGCGGGTCATCGGCCCGGCCTCCCTGGGGCTGCAGAACACCGACCCGGATGTGCAGCTGAACGCCTCGGTCGCCCAGCAGCTGCCGGCCCCGGGCAACATCGGCT
>NZ_BAXF01000495.1:0-1537 GCF_001310435.1 Arthrobacter sp. JCM 19049
GTCCAAAGTGCTGCCGGGCCTGCTCGCGCAGCGCCGCACGGTCCATGCGGGCCACGTTCGAGCGCATCGGCATCCCGATCTGTGTGGCGTTGGGCAGCCCGGTGCCGGTGAACGTGGTGGCCACGACCTTGGCGGTCTTGGCGCCCAGCTTGTTGGCCATGCCGGCCACCGAGTTCGCCTCGTGCACGAAGATCGGCAGCTTCAGGCGCCGGGCGGCCAGGTAGGCCGGAGTGCACACGTAGCCGCCCACCCCGATCAGCCCTGGGCCTGTTGCTCGCGCAGGATCTTGGCGGCTTGGCGCACGGCGGCCGGGAAGGCGAACGGGAAGCGGAACAGGCTCGGGGAGATCGAGCGGGGCATGGGCACCTTGGGGATCAGTTCCAGGCGGTAGCCGGCCTCGGGCACCAGCCGCGTTTCCAGGCCCCCGGCGGTGCCGATCGCGGTGATTTGCGCGTCGGGACGCTCATGCGGATCGCGTCGGCGATGGCGAGCATCGGTGAGATGTGTCCGGCGGTCCCCCCGCCGGCGACCACAAGTTTCATGGGCTCACTCATGATGCTGGGCTAACTCCTTGTGCTTGGTGGAGGCAGTGCGCGCACTGCCCGGATGGGCCGGATGGCGCACCGGCCGGGCGGCGGCTTTCACCCCGCCCGGGGCTGTGCCTTCTATTCTGCCGTCTTTGGCGCGGAAAGCGGGGCCTTGGGCTCAGCGCGTTTCTGGTCGCGCGCTGCCGAGAGCACATATCCCATGGCCAGGGTGACGGCGAGCATGGCCGAACCGCCGGAGGAAATGAACGGCAGCGGCACGCCGATCACCGGCAGCAACCCGCTCACGGTGCCCAGGTTGATGAAGGACTGGCCAATGACCCAGGCCATCAGGCAGGCCATCAGGATGCGGGTGTACAGGTCGGTGGCGCGCACCGCAATCCGGTACATGGCCAGGGCCAGCAGGCCGAAGAGGATCAGCACCAGCAGCACCCCCAGGAAGCCGAACTCCTCGCCCAGGATGGAGAAGATGAAGTCGTTCTGCGCCTCTGGCACATAGGACCACTTCATGCGCGACTGTCCCGGGCCGACCCCGAACCAGCCGCCGGAGGCGAAGGCCTGGATGCCCATGGAGGACTGGTAGCAGATCGCGTCCCCCGGGCCGCAGTCGATGCCCAGCCAGGCCAGGATGCGCGCACGGCGGTTTTCCGAGAGCATGACCATCCCGGAGACGCCGACCAGCCCGACCGCCCCGATGCCCAGCAGCAGCTTCATCCGCAGCCCGGCCATGAACATGGCGGTGGCGATGATCATGATCAGCACCAGGCCGGTGCCCACGTCGCGCCCGACCAGCACCAGGCCCAGGATGACCACCCCGACCGGGAAGGCGACCGGATCATGATGTGCTTGTAGTCGTGCAGCAGTGACTGCTTCTTCTCCAGCATGTAGGCGGAGAACACGGCCAGCGCCAGTTTGGCGAACTCACTGGGCTGCATGCCGATTCCGGCCACGCGCAGCCAGTTGCGGTTGCCCAGCACGGTGTGCCCCAGCGG
>NZ_BAXF01000496.1:0-1529 GCF_001310435.1 Arthrobacter sp. JCM 19049
CCGCCTTCCAGGCTGACCGCGCCGGCCATGATGCCCAGCATCGGATCGACCCCCAGCACCTTGGCCATGCCCATGCCGATCAGGTTCTGCGCGATCGCCAGGGACCAACAGGCCACCAGGTACACCAGCAGCAGCTTGCCGCCCTTTTTAATGGTGGCCAGCGAACCGGCCAGGCCGATGGTGGAGAAGAACGCGATCATGGCCGGGGTCTGCAGCGAGGTGTCCAGGCTGATTTCGGCCGCGCCGGTCTGGCGCAGCACCAGCACCAGCAGTGCGAAGAGGAAGCCGCCCACCACCGGGGCGGGAATGCAGAACTTCTCCAAGAATCCCACCCGGCGCCGGGCGAACTCGCCGAAGGCCAGCAGGACCATGGCCAGCGCCGAGGTCTGGACCAGTGATAATTGCAATTCCATAGATGTCTACCCTCGGTTCAGGATCAGGTCGTTGAGCAGCCGGGCGCCCGTGCGGGCGGTGCGCTGGTCAATGTCAAAGAGCGGGTTCAGCTCCGCAATGTCCGCGTGCATGAGCTTGTTGCTGCCCGCCGCGGCGAGCACCACCTCGCGCACCACCTCCAGCCCGATGCCGAATCCGGCCGGGGCGCTGACTCCCGGGGCGACGCTGGCCGGCAGCGCGTCCAGGTCGATGGTCAGGTACAGGTGGTCCACCGAGTCGGCGAAGTCGGTGACAAAGCCGCGCACCCCATCCAGGTTCCCCAGATGGCATTCGGTGTCCAGCAGCACCTCAACGCCCAGGCTGCGGGCGTAGTCGAAAAGCTTGCGGGTGTTGGAGGCCTCGCTGATGCCCACCGCGGCGTAGCGGAAGTCCCGGCCGGCGTCCTGTTGTGCCCGGGCGATCTGGGCGAACCCGGTACCGGAGCTGGCCAGCGGCTCTTCGCGCAGGTCAAAGTGGGCGTCGATGTTCACGATGCCCAGGCTCCACGGCGTCTCATCGCCCAGGGCCCGAGCCAGCCCGCGGTAGCTGGCGAACGTGATTTCATGCCCGCCGCCCAGACCCACGGTGAAGTGTCCCTCGCTGAGCAGGGTGGCCAACGCGGCGGCGAAGGCCTCCTGCCCGGCCTCCAGCTCCTGGCCCTGGACTTCAATGTCTCCGGCGTCGTAGAGCCTTAGCGGTTCGTGCAGGGCCAGCGAGGACAGGGCGGTGCGCAGTGAAGCGGCACCCGTGCGGGCCCGGTGCGGCCTTGTTGCGCCGCACGCCCTCGTCGCTGGCAAAGCCGAGCAACGCGGTGCCCGCGTCGGCACCGGGCTGCCACGGGGTGATGGTGTTGTGCCATCGGGCGTTCTGGGGTCCGGGCCCGTCATCGCGTCCGGACCAGCCTGGGGCTGTTTCCAAGTCATTTAATTCCTCCACTCAGGTTCATCGCAGTGCGGCGGGTTTGCTCGATCAGGTGGGCGCGGCGCTGCTGGCTGCGCTGGATGGGAGCCATCAGGTGACCACACCTGCAGTTCCCCGGCGCCGTCAGCACGGGCGCTGACTCCCAGATGCCTTCGTCCAGTTCCCCGGCGCTTTGG
>NZ_BAXF01000497.1:0-1537 GCF_001310435.1 Arthrobacter sp. JCM 19049
CATGCCGCCCACGTCCCCGGGCACGGTCAGCACCGCAACCCCCTTGCGGGAGACGGCCGCGTTCACCGCCTGCTCCAGCAGCTGCGGCATCTGGTCGGCGGAGGTGACGGTGTGCGCGAACACGGCCACGTCGCTGAACAGCACATCGTTGTTGACTTCCTGGAAGAAGCTGCTGCCGATCTCCGAGGAGGGCACCTGGCCGCAGATGGCCAGCACCGGGGCGTGGGACTTCTTCGCGTCATACAGCCCGTTGAGCAGGTGAATCGAGCCCGGGCCCACCGTTCCCATGCACAATCCCAGCTTCCCCGTCAGCTGCGCCTGGGCGCCGGCGGCGAACGCGGCGACCTCCTCGTGGCGCACCCCGATCCACTCCATGCCCGGCTCCTGCCGGATCGCATCCGTAATGGGGTTCAGGGCGTCTCCCACCACGCCCCAGGCGTGGGTGACCCCGTACTCTGCCAGGGATTCGACGATCAGCTTGCTGACGGTTTTCATGTGGGACTCCTCTCGACGGCGCCACGGCCCGGAGCATCGCTGCCGAACCACCTGGCGTGCTTGTCCTTCAGGTCTGTGCCCATGATGGCACGCCGCCGGGGCGAAATCCGGGCCCTTCAGCCAGCGCTCAGGTGCCGGGAATTGAAGGCGGACGGACCTAGGCGGCCCACCGGAGACGGGCATGGGGGAGCGTCGGCGTGCTTGATCCTGTGCGGAGAATGACCGCGGCCGTGGAATGCGGGTTTGGCGCTGTATCCTCTAGCGAAAAGGAGGTCACGATCGAACGTCAACCCAGGGCCGCCTATGAGGCTCCTTTGTTCCCCACGCCACCGACCTGCTGCGCGGGATCGGCCTGCTGCTGTTGCCCTGGGCCTATGCCGTGGCCGGGCCGGCCGCTTTCCTGGCGGCCGCGTTATCCTGGGGCGGGCAATGGGCGCTTCGCTACTTCGCGTCGACCCGCTGGCGCGATGCGCTGGGCCAGCTCGTCCTGCTGGGCGCCACGATTTTCAGTGCCCTGGGCGCCTACGCGCTCATCGAGTGGCTCGACCTTGCGGTTCACGGGCTGCTGATGGGCGTTGTGGTCGGCCTGCTCCACGGCGCACTGCGCACAACGGGTTTGATGAACGGGACAAATCCCGGGGGAGCGTGGTGGCGCTTTGTAATCTTCGTGGCGCTCGGTGCCCTGCTGGCGGTGCTGTGGGAAATCGGCGAATGGGCCGGTTATCGGCTGCTGGACCCACGCATCGGGGTAGGCTACGACGACACCATGGGAGACCTGCTGGCCGGGCTCGCCGGCTCCGCGCTGGCAGCCACCGGCGTCTTCCGGGCCGATCACGCTTTACGTGGCGCAGGGCGGGGTGAGAATGAACCGGGTTAGCGTTGTCGTGCCGGTCCTGAACGATGAGCAGCACCTGGCGGTGCTGCTTGAACTGCTCAAGAAGCAGCGGGATAAGCCCTTTGAAATCATCATCGTGGACAACGGGTCCACGGACAACAGCCGGCAGCTCGCCCAGGCCGCCGGGGTGCGGGTCATCAGCGAGCC
>NZ_BAXF01000498.1:0-1533 GCF_001310435.1 Arthrobacter sp. JCM 19049
CCGCCTCACCCCGGCCGGACGCCAGCTGGTCTCCCGGGTCGATGAGGCGGTCACCGTACTGGAGGGGGCGACCGCCGAACTTGAGGCCCGGCGCAGCCGGGTCCAGGGCGTCATCCGCTTTGCCGCCTTCAGCACCTTCGCCCGGACCTTCCTGCCCGAGACGCTGCGGCGGATGAGCCGGGTGCACCCGGATGTGGTCATTGAATTCACCCAGCTCGAACCGCACGAGGCGTTGGACGCGGTCGCCAGTCGGCGGGCCGACGTGGCCATGGTGGACGAGTTCACCCATATTCCGCGGCGCGCCGACGCCGGGTTTGTGCGCACCGCCATTACCCGGGACCGGATGGAGATCCACCTGCCCCACCCGGTCGCCTCCGTGGCCGAACTGGCCGAACTGCCCTGGGCCTTTGAGCCTCGCGGCACCGACGCCTATGCCTGGTCCCACCGCTTCTGCCGTGACCTGGGCTTTGAACCGAAGGTGCTCTTCGATTCCCCGGATCCGCGCCTGCACTACGAACTGGTCGCCGCCGGGGTGGCGGCCGCCTTCCTGCCGCGTATGGTGTTTCACGGGCTGGACACCGCCACCGGGTCGGTGGTGCGCTGGGAACCGGAGGAGGACAGGCAGCGCGAGGCCATGTTCCGGGACATCTACGCGGTGGGCCGGCGCGGCAGCCACCTGCGCCCGGCCACCAAGAGCTTTTTGCAGATCCTGCGCGAAGTCGCTTCCTGAGAGGAGAACGATGCTTGACATCCATCGCCTGCGCCTGCTGCGCGAGGTCAGGCTCCACGGCAGCATGAGCGCAGCAGCGCGCAGCATGTCCTACAGCCATTCGGCCATCTCCCAGCAGCTGGCGCTGCTGGAGCGTGAAACCGGGGTGCAGCTGCTGGAACGGGTGGGGCGCAACGTGCGCCTGACCGCCGCCGGCCTGGAACTGGTGCACAACACCGAGGCGATCCTCGCCGCGCTGGAAAAGGCCGAAGCGGACTTGGCCACGTCCCACGAACGGGCCCGGGGCAGCATCACGGTCGCGGCCTTCGCCAGCATCAGCCGGACCGTGCTGCCCACCGCACTGGCCGACCTGGCCCGCGAGCACCCGGCACTGGAGGTGAACATCCACCGCTACGAACCGGAGGAAGCCATGCTGAAGCTGGCCTCCCGCCAGGTTGACGCGGTGCTCACCGATTCCTTCCCGGGCGCGGCCCCCGACGGCTCCACCAGCCTGCACACCACGATCCTGGCCCAGGACCCGGTGCGCGGCTACCTTCCGGTGGGGGTGCAGTTGGATGATGCGCAGGCCGTGCGCCAGGTGCCCTGGGTCATGGAACCGGCCGGATCCGCCGCCTCACAATGGGCGCTTCGGGTGTGCCGCGAACGCGGCTTCGAACCGCGGATCGCCCACCTGTCCTCCGATGTGCTCTTCCACCTGCGCCTGGTGGAGCACGGACTGGCCGCGGCCTTCCTGCCGGACATGGTGATGCAGGAGGCTCCAGCGCCCTGACGCCCAGCAGTTGGCTGCCGGCCGACCAGCGGCG
>NZ_BAXF01000499.1:0-1532 GCF_001310435.1 Arthrobacter sp. JCM 19049
TACACGGTGTGCACCGGCTGGCGGGCGCCGGTGTCCCCGGCATAGCTGGTGGCCAGCAGCTGGTCGGTGGCGGCCAGCTGGTCCTCCACGGCGGCGAGGGTCGCCTGATCGAAGACTGTGTTCATTACTTGCTCACGTATTCCTTTTCCAGTAGTTCGTAGGCCGGCAGGGTCAGGAAGTCAACGAAGTCCTCGTCCCGGCCGCTGACCAGCTTGCCGATCAGCTCCGCTGCCGGCTGGTAGTAGGCGGCGAAACGCTCTTCGTCGTTCACTTCACCACGCAGCCGCTCAACTTCCTCGGCCAGCAGGGTGGAGACCATTTCGGCGGTAATGGTGTTGCCGGTGTCCTCGGCGACCACCTCGTTGCGGATCTGCTGCCAGATCTGCGAACGGGAGATCTCCGCGGTGGCCGCGTCCTCCATCAGGTTGTGGATCGCCACTGCGCCGTTGCCCGAGAGCCACACGGCGGTGTAGGCCACGGCCACGTACAGGTTGGCGCGCACGCCCGCCTCGGTGACCTTGCCCGGGGCGCTGGCCACGTCCAGCAGCTGCTCGGCGGTGACTTCCACCTCCGGACGCTGTTTGTCGATCTGGTTCGGCTTCTCGCCCAGCACCGAGTCGAACACCTCGCGGCAGATCGGCACCAGGTCCGGGTGGGCCACCCAGGAGCCGTCGAAGCCGTCGGTGGCCTCACGGGTCTTGTCGTCGCGCACCTTGGCGAAGGCGGCCTCGGTGACCTCCGGTTCGCGGCGGTTCGGGATGAAGGCGGCCATGCCGCCCATGGCGAAGGCCCCGCGCTTGTGGCAGGTCTTGACCAGCAGCTCGGTGTAGGCGCGCATCATCGGGGCGGTCATCGCCACGTCCGCGCGGTCGGGCATGATGAAGTCGGCGCCGGCCTCGCGGAAGGTCTTGATGATGGAGAACAGGTAGTCCCAGCGTCCGGCGTTCAGGCCCGAGACGTGGTCGCGCAGCTCATAGAGGAACTCGTCCATCTGGAAGGCGGCCGGGATGGTCTCGATCAGCATGGTCGCGCGCACGGTGCCGTGCTCGATGCCCAGCTCCTGCTGCGCGAAGGTGAAGATCTCATTCCACAGGCGCACCTCCAGGTAGTGCTCCATCTTCGGCAGGTAGTAGAACGGACCCTGCCCGGATTCGGCCAGCACCTTGGCGTTGTGGAAGAAGTGCAGCCCGAAGTCGACCAGCGCGCCCACGGCCGGCTTGCCGTTGACCTGCACGTTGTTCTCATTCAGGTGCCAGCCGCGGGGGCGGACCACCACGACGGCCAGCGGCGCGTCGGTGCGCAGCGAGTAGGTCTTGCCGTCCGGCTGGGAGAAGCTGAGCTCACCGCGGGCGGCGGCGCTCAGGTTCGCGATCGCGTCGATGACATTGTCCCAGCTGGGGGTGGAGGCGTCCTCCAGGTCGGCCAGCCACACCTTGGCGCCGGAGTTCAGCGCGTTGATGGCCATCTTCGCCGGAGAGGCCGGGCCGGTGATTTCCACGCGGCGGTCGCGCAGCGCCTCGGGGGCCTCGGCG
>NZ_BAXF01000500.1:0-1532 GCF_001310435.1 Arthrobacter sp. JCM 19049
CCGATCCGGGCCTGGGCGGCGGGCGGGGGCAGCGCTTCGGGCAGCTGGTGCACAACGCGAACCTGGAGTTTGCCACCCAGGTGCCCCAGGTGGCGTACACCGCGGCGGTGGATTTCACGTTCCTGCTGCTGGGCCTGGTCCTGGCGGTACTGGTCGAAACCCTGACCAGCTCCCGGCGCCTGGCCCTGCTGGTGGTGTTGCCGCTGGCCTTCGCCCCGGTGCTGGCCTCCCTGTTCAAGCTCAGCGGGGCCGGGACCGGCTACCTGCTGATCCAGTTCCTGGCCATGATCGGCTACGCCACGTTCCTGCCCTACCGGTATCGCCGCCGGCCTTCGGCACTGCCCGGGCGGCGGCAACTGGGTTTTTCCGGCCTGCTGGGCCTGGTGGCCGCGGTGGTGCTGGTGGCCAGCAGCACCTGGATGCCCGGTTTTCGCCAGGGCATGTTCCCCGAAGGCACCCGCCCCTCCGGGGAACTGTTTGCCAGCAACATCGACCCGCTGCTGAACCTGGGCCGGGACCTGCGCAGCAACGGAAACAGCACCCTGCTCAGCTACTACACCTCGGCGCCGGGCGCCCCCTACCTGCGCACCGACGTGATCCAGGACCTGTCCGCCGCACGATGGGAACCGCAACGCGATCCGCAGGCCCTGGCGTACAGCGGGAACACGGTGCTGCGCGATCAGTACATGTCCTTCGGGGCGAAGCAGGAGGTCACCCAGCTCTCCTGGGACCCGGTGCCGCGCAACCTGCAGCTGCCGCTGCCGCAGAATTCCTATCTCATCCAGGGCCTGCAGGGAACCTGGCGCTGGCAGCCGCAGACCGCCATCGCCTCCTTCACCCGCGAGTCCCGGCAGCAGACCGGCAGCGTGCTGGTCACCCACAGCGTGCCGGAGCTGAACCCCGAGCTGGCGCGGAACTTCGCGTTCTTCGAAAGCCGCACCCCGCCATTGGATGAGCAGCTCACCCGGCTGCCGGAGGACGGGGGCGGGGCGGTGCACGAGCTGCTGGCGCAGAACCTGCGCCGCGCCTTCGAGGCCAACGGCACCCCGGGCAGCGACTTTGACAAGGCCGTGGCCATCCAGAACTATCTGCGCTCCACCCGGTTCAGCTACTCGGAGCAGACCCCGCTGCGTGAAGGGTATGACGGGGCAAACATGAAGGTGGTCGCCGCGTTCCTCGAGCGCCGCCAGGGCTACTGCGTGCACTTCGCCTCCACCATGGCGCTGCTGGCCCGGCAGGCCGGCATCCCCAGTCGGATTGCGGTGGCTTCGCCCCCGGAGAGGCCACCGGGCAGAGCATCACCCTGGACACCTCCTCCCTGGCCGGATGAACCAGGACACGGACCTTACCGAACGCACCCTCAACGGGTACCGGGTCAGTGGCCAGGACGCCCATGCCTGGCCCGAACTGTACCTTCCGGGCTTGGGGTGGACCCCCTTTGAGCCGACCCCCGGGCGCGGGGTGACCCCCGACTACGCCCCGGTCCCCCGTTCCGAACCGGCCCCGGATCCCACCCTCAACGACAACCGGTC
>NZ_BAXF01000501.1:0-1526 GCF_001310435.1 Arthrobacter sp. JCM 19049
CCCAGCCGGATGCCCAGCCCCAGGAAGAATGCCGCCACCCGGCAAAGAGCAGCACCAGGCGGCCACCGCCATCGGCGTGGGGCCGGGAAAATACGTGGTCTCGCTCAGCGGCGCGTAGGCGAACCAGCCGAATTCGCGCAGCTGGCGGGCATCCCACCACTTCATGACCAGCCCGGCGATCAGGCACAGGACTCCGCTCAGCATCAGGATGGCGGCCCCGCGAGGCCGCGGTTTCGTACCGGGAAGGTTCGTTGACATGTTGTCATTATGACCGGGTCCCGCGCACTTTCGGCGCCGGGCGCGCGGGCCGGACCCACTGGGGAGTCACCAAAGCAAAACCTGCCGTCGGGCGATGGCGGGTCAGCCATGGCGCGACGGCAGGTTTAGCGCGGAATGTTGCCCCAGGACCTAGTGGCCGCGGGCGATCCACTCATCCAGGTTCGGGGCCTCGGCCGCGATGCTGGTGCTCGGCCCGTGCCCGGTGTAGACCACGGTCTTCTCCGGCAGATTCAGCAGGCGTTCGCGGATCGATTCGATGATCGTCTCGAAGCTGGAGTAGCTGCGCCCGGTGGCGCCAGGCCCCCGCTGAACAGGGTGTCACCACTGAACACCACATCCAGCTCCGGCACGTGGAAGCACGTGGAGCCCGGCGAGTGCCCGGGGGTATGCATCGCATGCAGGGTGACCCCGGCGATGGAGAACTGGTCCCCGTCCTTGATCTCCGCGTCTGGCTTGCGCTCCGGGTAGACCGCGTCCCAGAGCATCGAGTCCTCCGGGTTCAGGTACAGCGGGGCGCCGACCTTGTCGGCGAACTCCCCGGCGGCGCGGATGTGGTCATCGTGGCCGTGGGTGAGCAGCACCGCCTTGACCTTGCGCTCGCCCAGGGCGGTGAGGATCTTCTCCGGCTCGTGGGCCGGGTCGATGACCAGCACCTCCTTGGCGTCGCCGATGATCCAGACGTTGTTGTCCACATCCCAGGTTCCGCCATCGAGGCTGAAGGTCCCCGAGGTGATCACGTTTTCAATCTGTGCGTTCATTAGAGTTCCACCACCGATCGCAGCACGGTTCCTTCGTGCATCTTGTCAAAGGCCGCCTCAATCTCGTCCAGCTTGATGCGTTCGGAGACAAAGGTGTCCAAGTCCAGGCGGCCGAGCTTGTACTGGTCCACCAGCATCGGGAAGTCCCGGCTGGGCAGGCAGTCCCCGTACCAGGAGCTCTTCAGCGCCCCGCCGCGGCCGAACACGTCCAGCAGCGGCAGCTCCAGGGTCATCTCCGGGGTCGGCACGCCCACCAGCACTACGCGTCCGGCCAGGTCGCGGGCGTAGAAGGCCTGCTTGTAGGTTTCGGGCCGGCCCACCGCGTCGATGACCACATCGGCGCCGAAGCCCCCGGTCAGTTCCTGGATCGCCTGCACGGCGTCCTGCTTGCTGGAGTCCACGGTGTGGGTGCACCCAGCTTCTGAGCGGTCTTGAGCTTGTCCGGGTTGACGTCCACCGCGATGATGGTGGTCGCCCCGGCCAGCTGGG
>NZ_BAXF01000502.1:0-1524 GCF_001310435.1 Arthrobacter sp. JCM 19049
GGCCAGGGCCGTCTGGGTGCCCAGGCTCTCCATCAGGTTGTGGCGTCGCTGCGCGCGCTCAGCCGCCAGTAGGCGCGGGAAACCTGCTGGAAGGGAACCTCATCGGGCACCACCCCCAGCTGGATGCCCAGCCGCTGGCAGCCGGCCGCCACCCAGGAGGGAACTCGTCCAGCCACGGCCCCAGCCCCAGGCCCAGGCTGGTGATTCCATGCGCGGCCAGCCGCCCCAGGTACTCGGTGCTGGCCTCGGCGGTGTCGGCGAAGGACATGCCCGTGGTCAGCAGCAGCTCCCCGCCCTCCAGGTAGGGGGTGGGGTCGGCCAGCTCGGAAATGTGCACCCCGGTGACCGGGTTGGCCCGAAACGTGGTGCCGCTGGCCGGGTAGAAGCTGCGCCCCAATTCGGTGCCCAATTGCAAAAGCGTGATCACGGTGCAAATTATCCTGTATGAACCGCCGAATTGGATGGAACGGCCAGTGACGCGTGTCACCGACGGATCATAGCGTGGATCCCATGACTGAAACCCTGCCTTCCGCCGTGCTGTCCCCGCTCGCTTCGAACCCTGCCGCCGACAGCGCCCACCGCCTGCCCCAAAGCCGCCACCTGGCCACCCAGATCCCCGGCCCGCGTTCCCGGGAACTGCATGACCAGCGGCTGGCCGAGGTCAGTGACGGCTTTGGGATTACCCTGCCGGTGTTCGTGCAGCGCGCCGACGGCGGGATCATCGAGGACGTGGACGGCAACCGGCTGATCGACTTTGCCTCCGGGATCGCGGTGACCTCCCTGGGCGCGGCCAACCAGCGCGTTGCCCAGCGGGTGGCGCAGCAGCTGGAGAAGTTCACCCACACCTGCTTCATGGTCAGCGAGTACGAGTCCTTCACCCGCGTCTGCGCTTGGCTGAACCGCAACACCCCGGGCGACTTCGCCAAGCGCACCGCATTGTTCTCCACCGGCGCGGAGGCCGTGGAGAACGCGGTGAAGATCGCCCGCGCGGCCACCGGACGGCCGAACATCCTGGTCTTCGACGAGGCCTACCACGGACGCTCACTGCTGACCATGGGGATGACATCGAAGGTCAACCCCTACAAGCTGAACTTCGGGCCCCTGCCCGAGCACATCGTGCGCGCCGCCTCCGCGAACCCGCTGCGTTCGCAGGGCCGCGACGTCCACGAGCTGCTGGCCCTGGTGGAGCAGCAAATTGTGGAGCACGGGGCACGGAGCTTTGCGGCCATGGTGATTGAGCCGATCCAGGGCGAGGGCGGGTTCATCGTCCCGATGCCCGGTTTCCTGCCCGGGCTGCGGGCCCTGGCGGACAAATACGGTATCGTGCTGGTGCTTGATGAGATCCAGGCCGGGATCGGACGCACCGGCAAGCTGTTCGCCGCCGAACACGAGGACGTGGTCGGGGACCTGGTGCTTACCGCCAAGGCGCTGGCCAACGGCGTGCCGCTCTCTGCGGTAACCGGGCGGGCGGAGCTGATGAACGCGCCGCACGCCGGAGGCCTGGGCGGCACCTACGCCGGAAAC
>NZ_BAXF01000503.1:0-1522 GCF_001310435.1 Arthrobacter sp. JCM 19049
GACCTTCGGCCAGATCCATCAGGTCCTGCAACTGCATGTACACCACGACCTGCGGGGCGATGGTCTTCAACGCCCCGGCCCCGGTGACCCGGGCCCGCATCAAATCCAGCAAGGCCTGCAGCCTGCGCCGCGGCACCGCAACCTCCACCCCCTCAACAAGACCACCATCACTCGGCGGGTAGCGCCAGCTGAAGCATCAGCACCACTTTGAACACCAGTACCCGCAGCCATCCCGGCCGCACCTGTCCCGGCCGTATCTGTCCCGGTCGGGTTTGGGTCGGTTTCGTCCTGCTCGGTCAGGTGCTGGGTGAATCCCTGCGGGGCCGGGGTGCTGGCAGGACACGCCGTTCCACGACCAGCACCGGTACCCGGCCGATCGGGTGCGGAAACACCGCTGTGTGGTGACACAGTCCCGGGACCGGCAGCCCCTGACCCGACGTCTGAATCGACAGCCGGGGTGGCTTCAGCAGCAGTCCCTGATTCCGTGTCGGCAACCCTGGTTCCGTGTCGGCAACCCTGGTTCCGTGTCGGCAACCCCTGGTTCCGTGTCGGCAACCCCTGGTTCCGTGTCGGGATCGATCGCCCAGGGTGGCGGCGGCTGATCCGTGACCAGCCATGCCGGAACCTGCCCACTCTCTTCACCAGCACAGCCCTGGCCCCCACCACGGCCAGGACCGGTTGTTTCCCCAGAGAGGATGTTGTCCTGGGTGTTGTCCTGGGGTCCGGGCCTGCCGGACCGGGACAGGCTCCGGGCCGCGGCCCCGGCCTGGGTACGTGGATTATCGGCCTGCGCGATCGCTGAACGCAGCAACTCCGCATCCAGCCCCTCCACCCGGATCAAATACTGATCCACCCCCAACACGGTCGCCCGACGGAAAATCCCGACCTCCGGTTTGGCCACCGACTCGTTCGCCTTCCGATACCCGGTACACAACCCCGTCAACCGCTTCGCCGCGGTCACCGGGTCATGCTCCACCAGGATCTCGGTGGCGTGCTCCTCCAACAACCGCCCATCCCCGGCCCTGGCTGCGACTCCTGGCAGCACCCCGATAGTTCCTGCCCCACCGTGGGTGGTTCCAACGCCTCTAACCGGCGGGCCGCGTCCCGCACCGGGCGCGGGTCCCGGCCCGGATCCTGGAACAAACCGGCCAGCCGCTCAAACCGTGGGCCGGCGCCTTGCCCGGCACTGTTGCGTCGGGCCTGGACCCGGTGGGTGTCCTCCACCCGGGTACGGGCCTCGAAATAGTTGATCCCGACCCAGGACTCCAGCAACGCGGTGGTGTCCTTGTACACCGGCCGCCCGGTCGCGTACAACACCGGGCCCTGGGTGCCGGCCGGGTTCTGCCGCAACCGGTCATACTCGCCCACTTCCAGCCGGTGGGCCCCGGTGGCTTCCAACGCGGCGATCGCGGCCAGTTGAGCGCGGATCACCGCCCGGTAGTGCTCTTCGACCCAGCTGGCCCCACCCAACGCGACCGGTGCCCGGTGGGTGGCCCCCACCAGCCCGGCCAGGTCGGTGAAC
>NZ_BAXF01000504.1:0-1523 GCF_001310435.1 Arthrobacter sp. JCM 19049
CACCCATTCCTCGGAGGCCGGTGGGCAGCCACGGCCCAGCCAGCTGTGCACCCCCTGGCCTTGTTCCCCGGCCCGGGCGGCCTGGCTGACATACTCCATGGCGCGCGGGAAGTTGCGCTCCAGTGCGGAGACCACCCCGGCGGCCATTGCCGAGCTTCCCCCGTAGGTTGCCGAAAGCATGCCCAGCTTCGCATCCGCCCGGCTGGCGGCGACCCCGGTGTCCACGAACGCCTGGTACAGGTCAGCGTCCTGCCCGGCTTGCTGCAGTGCAGTGTCCCCGGAAATGGCTGCGAGGATCCGCGGTTCCAGCTGGCGTCCGTCGGCCACCACGAACACCCGTCCGGCAGGGGCGGTGATCACCTGGCGGATATCGTGCGGCAGCTGCAGGGCCCGCCCGCCGGTGGCGGCCCAGCGCCCGGAGGCGACAGTGCCCAACACGTAATGCGGGTGGAAGCGCGCGTCGCGCACCCAGTGATCCAGCCAGGCATCCCCGTGGGTGCTGGCCAGCCGGGAGAGGTGCTTGTAGTGCAGCACCAGGTTGATCACCGGATCACGGTGCTGCTCCAGTTCCCAGGCGCGCACCGAACCCACCGGGTACCCGGCCCGCTGCAGGGCGCGCAGCAGCTCCTGGGGCGAATCCGGATTCAGTCCCGGGCTGTGCAGCGCCTGGCCGAGTTCGGTGGCCAGTTCCGCCAGTTTCGGTTCTCGCATCCCCTCCGGGACCCGGGCGCCCAGCTGTTCTCGCAGCAGGGCCCGGTGCGCGTTCGCATCCCAGGCCAACCCCGCGTGCTCCATCTCCGCGGCAATGACCGCGCCGATGCTCTCGGCACGCAGCAGCAGTTGCAGGCGGTGACGCTGTTGCGCGTCGATGGGCAGGGCCTGGCGCTGCTGCAGGTAGCGGGCCTCCAGTCCGGGCAGGTCCTCACCCTGGGAGGGTTCGGCGAACAGCGTGTCCTGACCCGGCTGGGCGGGACGGGCGGCACGTTCGTCCAGCTCCACATCGGGTAGGCGCTGGGAGACGAAGGGGCTGCGGTGCAGGATCCGCTGGGCCAGGTCCAGGACATGGGCCTTGGCCAGGTGCACGTCGGCCTCCAGCAGCGCAGGCATCCAGTTCGCGGTGCGGGAGATGACCCAGCGTGGGCTGTACTGGTCTTCCAGGCGCTGGACGGTGGCGGCAAAGTCCTGCCGGGACACCGTGATCGGTGGAGCCAGTTGCTTTCCATCGGCTTCCTCGCGCAGCAAAATGACTCCGAAGGCCTCATCGGTGCCGGTGGCGAGGAAGGCGAGTGTGGGCATGGCTTAATTGTGCCTTGGTGCCCGAGATTTCCCCATTCGGCCCCCTACGACCCTCCAGGCCAGGGGTGGCCGGTCACGGTAGGGGCATGAAATGGCTAGAGAACCTCCGACGGTGTGAACCGGCTGGTGTGGATCAGCGTTTTGTGGCGGTCCCGCCCCCGCCGCTGGCCACCGACCGCGCGGTGCCAACCGCGGCGCCCCAAATGTTTCCGAACCCCCGGCCCCGG
>NZ_BAXF01000505.1:0-1519 GCF_001310435.1 Arthrobacter sp. JCM 19049
CTCGGTCAACCGCTACCTGGCCCCGCACCTGCGTGAGGACGCCCGCCAGAAGGCGGCGACCGCGCTCACCGGCTGGCTGACCCAGCTGGAGGCGGGCAGCGACAACCAGACCACCACGGCCCGCACCCTGGCCCGGTTGGCCCGCACCGGGGTGGCTGAGGATGTTGTCGACGCATTCCTGGCCTCCGAGCCGAACCAGTACGGGGTGAAGGTCGATGAGCAGCTGCAGTGGTTGAGCTGGCAGGCGCTGGCTGCGGCCCGGGGCCTGGACGAGTCCGACGAGGTGCGCATGCGCGCCGCACTGGACGCCAACCCGACTCGGTCGCCCAGAACGCGGTGCGTACCGCACTGGCGGCCCGCCCCGTTTCCGAAGTCAAGGAGCAGGCCTTCGCCCAAGTGCTCCAAGCCCGTGACCAGGACGTCGAGTTGTCCAACGATGCACTCAGCGCCACGGCCGAGGCTTTACGATCGGTTCGCGTGAGCTGCTGGCCGGGTTTGAGGAACGCTACTGGCCGCAGATCTCCGAGGTGTTCGATTCCATGAGCATGGAGTTCTCCACCCGGGTGATCCGCGGGCTGTTCCCCCGCTCCCAGGAGTTGAGCGAGGAGCCGGACGACAACCCGGCCCTCAAGGCGGTCACCGAATGGCTGGAGAAGAATACCGAAGCACCACGGGCCCTGCGCCGGATCCTGCTCGAGGAGCGTGCCGAGCTGCAGCGTTCACTGGATGCCCAGAAGCTTTCGCGTCAGACCAAGTAACGCGAACGGCTAGTGCTGGTCCTGTGGCCGTCCCGGGGGTGGGACGGCCACAGGCCGAAGACGCGCCACGGACCGATGGGATTAGCCAGGTCCCAGTTCATCCCCGCCATGCCAGGGCAAGGTGGCATCCGGCGGATCCGGGTCATCGCCCGGCGGGTCGGGGGCGTTACCCGGTGGCCCGGGTGGTGCCCGGTTCACGGCCCCCGGTGGCGGGTCCCCGGGGATTTGCGAGCTCAGATCCGGGTCGCTGGGATCATGCCAATACCCCGGAGTGCCCGGCGGGACCTCATGCAACGCCAACACCTCACGCAGCTTCTCATCCACATACACCGCCTCCCGCGAAGGAGCGCTCATCGTGTAGTTCGCCCGACCATTCACGGTGGTCAGACTGCCCGGATCAGAAAAGTGCACCAACCCGTTCGGGGATTCCCACCGCACCGACCCATCCGGCAGGAACTGGCTCTGCCACCGCAACGCGTGTTTGAACATCTGATGCCGGGTACACAACAATTTGGTGTTATCCCGGGTGGTCGCCCCGCCCTTGGCCCAGTCCTTGACATGATCGATCTCGCACCGCTCCGCCGGCGCCGGCAACCAGGGAACTGGCAATGCTCATCACGCAACTGCACCAACTCCTGCAACGCCGCCGGAGGCCGGTACCGGGTACGGCCCACATCGATCGGGGCCCCGTCCCACGGATCGGTAAGCACCCGGGCAAAGGACGGGGCGTGCCGGGCCAACGCCAACGCCACCGGAGCCGG
>NZ_BAXF01000506.1:0-1518 GCF_001310435.1 Arthrobacter sp. JCM 19049
CCGGCACCCGCCCGCGCCTCGTTGCGGGGACACACCGACCAGCCGCAAGCACTACCATCCTCCAGGAGCAAAACTGATGGTCCCTACCGATACCCCCAAGCGTCGCCGCGTCCTTCTCAAGCTGTCCGGGGAGGTGTTCGGCGGCGGCAATGTCGGCGTGGACCCGACCACCGTGCGCGGCGTGGCCGAGCAGATCGCCCAGACCGTGGGCGAGGTGGAAACCGCGATCGTGGTCGGCGGCGGCAACTTCTTCCGCGGCGCCGAACTCTCGGCCGCCGGCATGGACCGCTCCCGCGCGGACTACATGGGAATGCTGGGCACCGTGATGAACTGCCTGGCGCTGCAGGACTTCCTGGAGCAGTGCGGGGTGGAAACCCGCGTGCAGTCGGCCATCTCCATGGCCCAGGTGGCGGAGAACTACATTCCGCGCCGCGCCATCCGCCACATGCAGAAGGACCGTGTGGTGATCTTCGGTGCCGGGGCCGGGCTGCCCTATTTCTCCACCGACACCGTCGCCGCCCAGCGCGCCCTGGAAGTGGACGCCGACGAGGTGCTGATGGCCAAGAGCGGCGTTGACGGGGTGTACACCGCGGACCCGAAGAAGGACCCGACCGCCAGAAGCTGCAGACCCTGACCTACAACGACGCGCTGGTGCGCAACATCCGGGTGATGGACCAGACCGCGATGACCATGTGCCAGGACAACAACCTGAACATGCTGGTCTTCGGCATGGAAGGCGAAGGCAACGTCGCGGCCGCGATCCGCGGCGAACGGATCGGCACCACGGTCACGCCGTAGCCCATCGTGGCATAGGATTGAACTAGTTTGAATTGCCAAAGCCCGGTGGCACCGATGTGAAACCGGGTTTTGGTCCAGCCAAAGGACCCTGAAGGAGTACCGGTGATTGAGGAAACTCTGGCGGAAGCCGCCGAGAAAATGGAACGCACCATCGAGGCCGCCAAGGAAGACTTCGCGAACATCCGCACCGGGCGTGCCCACCCCGGAATGTATTCCAAGGTGATGGTCGACTACTACGGTTCGCCCACCCCGCTGCAGCAGCTGGCATCCTTCGCGGTGCCCGATGCGCGTACCATCATGATCACCCCCTACGACGTCTCCGCGCTGCGCGAGATTGAAAAGGCGCTGGGCGACTCGGAGGTCGGGGCCAACCCGTCCAACGACGGCAAGACCATCCGCGTGGTGCTGCCGGTGCTCACCGAGGAACGCCGCAAGGAATACGTGAAGCTGGCCCGCACCAAGGGTGAGGACTCCAAGGTCGCCATCCGCAACCACCGTCGCAAGGCCAAGGAAGCCATCGACAAGATGGTCAAGGACGGCGAAGTCGGTGAGGACGACGGCAACCGCGGTGAAAAGGACCTCGACGCGCTGACCAAGAAGCACACCGAGCCATCGACGATTTGCTCAAGCGCAAAGAAGCAGAGCTGCTGGACGTCTAATGCCAGACCAGCCAGACCCGGTCGGCGGCACCGCAGCGCAGGTGCCGCCAGCCGACTCGGG
>NZ_BAXF01000507.1:0-1513 GCF_001310435.1 Arthrobacter sp. JCM 19049
CGCACGGTCCTGGACATCGTGCGCCAGTCCCTGTTCAGCGCCCGTCCGGCCACCGCCACGCCGCGTGGTCCCGGGGAGCCAACCTCCATCGCGGCGCCCAACGGCTCGGGTCTGGTGCTGCCCTCGATGGTCGACCTGCTGGTCACCATCGAATACGACGCACTGCGCGGAATGACGGACGCGGCGGGGCTAACCAGTCACGGCCAGCGGATCAGCGCCAGCGAACTGCGCTGCAGCGCCTCCATCGGCGGAATCATCCCGGGAATCCTGGGCGGGGCCGGCGAAGTGCTGGACCTGGGACGACGACGAAGACTCTTCACCATCGGGCAGACCCGCTCGGTGGTGGCCCGAGACCGCGGATGCATCAATCCCGGTTGCACGATGCCGGCTCACCGGTGCGAGGTGAACCACTGCCAGCCCTGGGTGCTGGGTGGGAAAACCAGCGTGGACAATGGATGCCTGCTGTGCAAGTCCTGCCACCTGGCCTTCCACGCCGGTTTCCTGAAAATCCGCGTGGTCAACGGGGTTCCCTATGTGCTGCAAAGTCCGCAGCAGGATCCGGAGCAAAGATACCGGCGCAACTGGGTCTGGCACCCCAACCAGCGGCATTGGCCGCGTAGGGCCACTACCGGCTGGGGGTCTCGGACTAGGCCGGGTAGAGCGGGTTGTGCCCGGCCGGAACCCGCTCCTCCTCCCGCACCGGATCCGGTGCGGTGCCGTCCAGGAACTGGGGACCGTTGGCCAGCGACTCGCGCCCATGGGGTTCAAGCCACACGGACAGGTCCGGGCCCTTGGGCACGATCTGGGTCGGGTTCACGTCCTCGTGCACGATGTAGTAGTGCTGCTTGATCTGCACGAAGTCGATGGTGTCTCCGAACCCCGGGGTCTGGAACAGGTCCCGCGCGTAGCCCCACAGATTGGGCATCTCGGTGAGCTTGTTGCGGTTGGACTTGAAGTGTCCGTGGTAGACGGCGTCGAAGCGCACCAGGGTCACGAACAGGCGCACATCCGCCTCGGTAATGTAGTCCCCATCAGATAGCGGCGGGTTTCCAGGCGCTCCTCGAGCTGGTCCAGGGCCGCGAACAGGCGGTCGTAGGCATCCTCATAGGCCTGCTGGTTCCCGGCAAATCCGGCCCGATAGACCCCGTTGTTCACCTCGGTGAAGATCAGCTTGATCAGCGGCAGCATTTCCTCCAGCTGCTCACGCGGGAACAGGTTCGGGGCCCTTCGCGGTGGAACTGCTTCCACTGGGTGGAGAAGTCCCAGGTGATCTGGGGGTAGTCGTTGGTGACCACGCCGCCGGTGGGGATGTCCACAAGCGCCGGCACGGTGATGCCCCGCGGGTAGTCGGCGAAGCGCTTGAGGTAGTTTTCCTGCAGCCGCTCGGTGCCCAGCACCGGGTCGCGGCCATCGGGATCCAGGTCGAAGGACCAGCTGCGGGCGTCGTGGGTGGGCCCGGGCATGCCGACCGAGATCGCGTCTTCCAGGCCCATCAGCCGGCGCACGATCAGGG
>NZ_BAXF01000508.1:0-1504 GCF_001310435.1 Arthrobacter sp. JCM 19049
TCCCTATGCCCACCCTGGCCAGGGTGCTGGCCCGGCAGATCGCTGCCAACAGCGCCGACCCGGTCAGCGCCGGTCTGGAGGCCGGCACCAGCTGGGGCCGGGAACTGGCCCGGGAACAACACGCAGACTCGACCCAACACCTGAACCCTCAGGCCAGCGCGGCCCAGCGGTCCTGCCCGTCCTGCGGCGCATGGGATTTGACCCCAGCCAGGCGGCTGACGGACAGATCAGGCTGCAAGCCTGCCCGTTGCTGGGCACCGCCCGCGTACACCCCGAGGTGGTATGCAACGTGCACCTGGGCATCGTGCGCGGGGTGCTGGGCCAGGAGGCTGACCCCCACCCGGCCGAGAGCACCGCGATCACGCCGTTTGCCGGCCCGGGGTACTGCCTGCTGCGCCTGGATGATGCGCAGGACCGTGACTCATGAGCCACCCGTTGCGCAAGCCCGGCCCGGTCCGCCGCAGCGGGCGCTGGCGTCTGCTGCTGATGATCCCTGCGGGCCTGTGCCTGCTGGCCGGATTGGATGCGGGGTTGATCCTGCTGGATGTGCATGCGCCGCTGCCCGTCGCCAGTTGGGGCCAGGCCCACGGAATGGTCTTGGTCTTTGGATTCGTCGGCGCCTCATTGCCCTGGAGCGGGCCGTGGCACTGGGCAGGGCCTGGGGCTACCTGGCCCCCTTGCTGCTCGCCCTGGGCGGGCTGGGCCTGCTGGTTTCCCTGCCCCGGATCCTTGCCGGCACACTGCTGCTGGCCGGCATGGTGGCCACCGTGGCGCTCTACGTTCCGCTGTGGCGACGCCAACGGGCGGTGGCGGTGCTGATCCAAATGCTCGGGGCGGGGGCCGGGGTGGCCGCGACGCTGCTGTGGCTGGCGGGCGTGCAAACCTCCCTGATCCTGCCCTGGCTGTGCAGCTTTCTGGTGATCACCATCGCCGGCGAGCGCGTGGAACTGGCCCGGCTGCATCTGGGCCCACGCTCAGAGATGGTGGCCCTGGTGTTGTGCTGCGCCGTGGTGGGCTGCGCGGCGGCCTCCGTCTTATGGGTCTGGCCCGGCACCGTTCTGTTCGGGGCGGCGCTCGCGTTGCTGGTGCTGTGGCTGATGCGCCAGGACGTTGCCCGGCGCACCATACACGCCCAGGGGGCACCGCGCTTCATGGCCGCGTGCCTGCTGGCGGGATACTTCTGGTTGCTGGTTGCCGCGGTGACCTGGTGTTTCGGGTACCCGGTGAGTGTTGCGGCGTACGACACGGTGGTGCACGGAGTGTTCCTGGGCTTCGTGATGTCCATGATCATGGCCCACGCCCCCACGATCCTGCCGGCGGTACTGGCCATCAAGCTGCCGTATCGGGCACTGATGTGGTCCCCGCGGTGCTGCTGCACGCCGGACTGGTGCTGCGCCTGTGGCTGGGTGACGGGCTGGGGTACGAGCTGCTGTGGCAGGCTGGCGGGGTGTTGAACGTGGTGGCGGTGGTGCTGTTCGTTCTGGTGGCGCTGGCCAGTGCGCTG
>NZ_BAXF01000509.1:0-1502 GCF_001310435.1 Arthrobacter sp. JCM 19049
GGCCCGGTGACCAACTGGCTGGCCTCCATCGGCAAGGCGCTGGCCCCCTCGGGCTCCAGCCATGAGGACACCTACCTGGACAAGGACCGGCTGCGTGACATCGTGGACCGGGCCAGCGAGGGCGCGGACCTGGAGGAGGAATCGGCGGAGCTGATCTCCTCGGTGATGGACCTGGAGGAAACCAATGTGCGCTCGGTGATGGTCCCGCGCACCGACATGGTCTACTTTGACGCGGACACCACCATCCACCGGGCCCTGGACTTGTTCATGGCCTCGGGCTTCTCCCGCATCCCGCTGGCCGGGGAGGACGCCGATGACATCCGCGGGATCATCTACCTCAAGGACGTGATCCGCGAGGTGCACGGGCTGCAGCGCGCCGAATCGCTGGGCGAACTGGCCCGCAAGGTGCGCTTCGTGCCCGAATCGAAGAACGCGGCCGAGCTGATGCAGGAACTGCAGCAGGAGTCCATCCACCTGGCCATCGTGGTCGACGAGTACGGCGGCACCGCCGGCTGATCACCCTGGAGGACCTGCTGGAGGAGATCGTGGGGGACATCGACGACGAATACGACCGCTCCCGCCCGGACGTGGTGGAAAACCCGGACGGGACGCTGACAGCCCAGGCCGGCACCTCCATCGACGACGTGGCCGACTTCTTCGACATGGACATCGAGGAGGAGGACGTGGACACCGTGGGCGGGCTGATCTCCAAGGCCCTGGAATCGGTGCCGGTGCTCGGCTCGGTGGCCGAGATCCACGGGCTGCGTCTGGAAGTCGTCTCCCTGTCCGGGCGGCGCAACCGCGTGGGCAAAATTCATGTAGAGCGCCTGCACCACGGCGCTTCCGACCAGAGAGAAACCATAGAGGAATCACCCAATGGCAGAGACTAACAACCTTCCCGCCTCCGGCAGCTGGCCCGAGGACTTCCGTTCGGGCTTCACCTCCTTCGTGGGCCGGCCCAACGCCGGCAAGTCCACGCTGACCAACGCCCTGGTGGGGCAGAAGATCGCGATCACCTCCGCCAAGCCGCAGACCACCCGGCACACCATCCGCGGGATCGTGCACCGCCCCGACGCACAGCTGATCCTGGTGGACACCCCCGGGCTGCACCGCCCGCGCACCCTGCTGGGGCAGCGGCTGAACGACCTGGTCGCCGAGACCCTCTCCGAGGTCGACGCGATCGGCTTCTGCCTGCCGGCCAACGAGAAGATCGGCCCCGGGGACCGCTTCATCGCCAGCCAGCTCGCCCAGCTCAAGCGCAAGCCCATCGTCGCCCTGGTCACCAAGGCCGACCTGGTGGACCGCGAGACCCTGGCCGCCCAGCTGATCGCGGTCACGGAGCTGGGCAACGAAAACTTCGGGTCCGACGGGTTCGCCGCGATCATCCCGGTCAGCGCCGTGAAGGACTTCCAGGTGGAGCAGGTGGCCAACGTGCTGGTCGAACAGCTGCCGCTGGGCCCGCCGCTGTACCCGGACGGGGAGCTGACCGACGAGCCGGAGAG
>NZ_BAXF01000510.1:0-1500 GCF_001310435.1 Arthrobacter sp. JCM 19049
CTCCACCCCGGGCAGCACCACGTCCAGCTTGTCCTGCGGCACCCGGTAGTGCCGGCGCAGCTGTTCGGCCTCCACCGGCGTGTTGGCAATGACGCGCTGGGCGGCGGCCAGCAGGTGCCGTTCACCCTCCTTGCGTGCGGCCGGTTCGGCGATCCCGGATTCGGCTTCCTTCGCCGCCGCCGAGGTGTGCAGGCTGACCACCAGCGGGATGTGCCAGGCGGTGGCCAGTTCCAGCCCCAGCATCCCAGAGAGCCAGTAGTGGGCGTGGATCACGTCCACCGGCAGGTCGTGAAAATGCTCCCGCACTGCGGCGGCCTCATCGATCAGGCCATACAGCCCGTCCTTGGAAACCCGCCGGCCTGGAGCCACCTGCAGTTCGTGCATCCACACCCGATCCATGACCTGCTCGGTGCGCGTTGGGTCAGCGCTGCGGGTCACCAGGTGGACCTCGTGGCCCAGCTCGGACAGCGCGTAGGCCAGGTTGCGGATGTAGACGTTCATTCCTCCCGCGTCCCCGGCGCCGGGCTGCTCCATGGGGGAGGTGTGCAGGGAAAGCATGGCGATGCGCATGGGAAAGTTCCTGGAAGAGGTCGGCGGCAGGGGCGACTTGATGCTATCAATCAGGTCGCGCCACGCCCTAGGAATGCAAAATCCCCGGCTGGCCGAAGCCAACCGGGGGATCTCCTGCGTGCGCGAAGGGGACTTGAACCCCCACCCTCTAAACGAGGACTAGCACCTCAAGCTAGCGCGTCTACCTATTCCGCCACCCGCGCAGGTACTCGTTGTCTGCGTTGTTATCGCAAGCAACGAAGTAAAACTTTAGCACCAGTTTAAGCCGATTTCCAATTCAGCCCAAGCGCCGGCGAAACCTGCGCCATTCCGCGCCAAAAGGCGGATTGATCACGGCAAATCATGTCACTGCCTTACTCGGGGTGCCAAGGATCACACTCTAGCCCCTGCGGGCTGTCCGGCTCAGGCGACGATTCGCGCTTCTCAATTGTCCGACAGCAGCCGGGACAGCTCTTGGGCGCCGAGCACTTCGTTGAAGATCGGACCGTACGGCTCCATGCCGCGCCCCTGGGCGAGGCTGGCCAGGATCACCGGCTCAAAACCCAGGGCGTCGATGAGCCTGGCGACCACGGCCGCCTCCCGGCGGTGGTCCGAGGCCACCGCCAGGCCCCGGCGCTGGCTCTGCTTGCGCCGCCCGCTGGTGTCCAGGTCCCAGTGGCTGATGTGGTTCAACGCCTTCACCACCCGGGTGCCCGCGAAGTGTTCGGCAATCGCCTCGGAGCTGGAGAGCCCGGCCTCCAGTGCCCGCTGGAACCAGTCCGGCAGCGGCTCGTCTTCCCAGCGGTTGGTGGCGTCCACCAGGATGGTTCCCGCCAGGGTATCCGGGTCCACCTCGTCCAGTTCCTCCTGCGGCACCATGAGCACCACCAGATCCACCGCGTCGCAATCTGCTCGGCCGGCACGGCCGTGGCCTGCGGGGCGTATTGCGCC
>NZ_BAXF01000511.1:0-1498 GCF_001310435.1 Arthrobacter sp. JCM 19049
CACGTGGGCCAGGCGGATCATCGTGGCGGCACGGCTGTGTTCCACCCGTGCCTGCTGCCAATGCCAGCGCGGGATCCCGGCCACGGCCTCGGGCAGCGGAAACAGCCGCATCCCCGACGGTGCGGGCCCGGGGGCCGGGCGCCCATAGTGCCTGATCAGCCACCGCCAGGCGTAGTTCGCCTCGATCCCGGTTACCCGCTGTTCCAGGATTGCCCCGGCGGCATGATCAAAAATCCTTCCGGTGCGCGGCAGGCGCACCGCCGGGTGTTCGCTGCGGCTGCGGCGCACCACATCGGGTAGCGATACGGCGAACGCCGTCTCGTCAAACCCGCTCCAATCATCCTCGGCCCCCAGCAGCGCCGGCCCTTGGGCGAGCGCCCATTGCGCGCCCGGGCCCCAGGCGCTGAAGCTCGCCGAACGCCGGTCGGCCTCCAGCTCAATGCGCAGCGTCGCATCCCCGTCGATGGTGGCGAACACCAGCCAGGCCTGGGATTGCTCCAAGCGGATCGTTGGATCCGCAATGCCCCGGCGCAGGATGGACAGGGTGGAGCGCAGGTCAATCGGCTCGGGGCTCAGCCAGTGCTGCTGCGCCACTTTCGGTAATGGTTGCTGCGACAAGCTTTCGGTTCCCTCCCTGAATTCTGCAATGCTCACCCTTTGCGTCCCCGGGTGGACGATGCCTGTCAATTCAATGACGCAAAGCTACGCAGCGCGGCGACTTAGATGACCTGCGGCGGTAAAGTGCTTGACATGAAGTATGCGTCCACAGTCTTGGATCTGATCGGAAACACGCCCCTGGTCAAACTCAACCGGGTGACTGACGGCATCAAGGCCACTGTATTGGTCAAGCTCGAATATCTTAACCCCGGCGTCCATCAAGGACCGCATCGCCCTGAAGATGGTGGAGCGTGCCGAGCAGAGCGGGGCCCTGCGTCCCGGAGGCACCATTGTGGAGCCGACCAGCGGCAACACCGGTGTGGGGCTGGCGATGGTGGGGCAGCTGAAGGCTATGACACCATTTTCGTCACACCGGACAAGGTGGGCGAGGAAAAACGGGACGTGTTGCGTGCCTACGGTGCCGAGGTCGTGGTGACCGCCACCGCGGTCGCCCCCGATTCGCCCGACTCCTATTACGGGGTCTCGGACCGGCTGGTGCGCGAAATTGACGGTGCCTACAAGCCCGACCAGTTCTCCAACCCCGGCGCCCCGGAGAGCCACTTTGAGACCACCGGACCGGAAATCTGGAATGACACCGACGGCAAGCTCACCCACGTGGTGATCGGTGCCGGCACCGGTGGAACCATCACCGGCACCGGACGCTACCTGAAACAGGTTTCCGCCGACCGGGCCAGCGGGCCGGTACAGGTCATCGCCGCGGACCCCGACGGATCGGTCTACTCCGGCGGCACCGGGCGGCCCTACTTCGTGGAAGGCGTGGGGGAGGACATGTGGCCGGGCAACTACGACCCGCAGGTTCCCGACCGCGTCGAGGCGGTCA
>NZ_BAXF01000512.1:0-1497 GCF_001310435.1 Arthrobacter sp. JCM 19049
CACGGGCAACACCCCTACCGGCAGTGGCTGGCCACCTACTCCTCCCCCGAGTTCGATGCGGCCACCGCGGCGGCGATCGGGATGGTGCGTGCCGCCTACCGGCGGGCCGATGAACGCACCCGGCAGGCGATGTGGCGGGCCTTTGAGACCTCCAGCCGCCACGAGCTGGCGTTTTTCGCGCAATCGGGGGCCGAAGCGTAAGATACTTCCCGGCCCATAATCAGGAGGAACACGCATGAAATGGTCGATCCACGGCGACGGGAAGTCCATCACCCCCGGTGAGGTGGTCGCCCCGGATGAGCGGCTGCACTGGCCGCAGACCATTTCCATCGGCACCCAGCACATCCTGCGATGTTCGGCTCCTCCATCCTGGTGCCCACGCTGACCGGCTTCCCGGTCACCACCACCTTGCTGTTCACCGGGGTGGCCACCATCCTGTTCCTGCTGATCACCGCGAACAAGGTGCCCAGCTACCTGGTTCCTCCTTCGCGCTGATCGCCCCGGTGATGGCCACCATGTCCAGCCATGACATGTCCGCAGCCTGGGCGGGATCGTGATGACCGGCGCGCTGCTGTTCGTGGTCGGGCTGGTGGTGCAGAAGACCGGCACCGGCTGGATCCACGCGCTGATGCCGCCGGTGGTGATGGGCACCATCGTGGCGCTGATCGGCCTGAATCTGGCCGGGGCGACCCTGGAGCCGATGAAGCAGGTTCCGCTGACCACCTTCGCCACGGTGCTGGCCGTGGTGCTGGCCACCGTCGTGTTCAAGGGGCTGCTGGGCAGGCTCTCGATCCTGGTGGGCCTGGTGCTCGGCTACCTGGTGGCCCTGGCCCAGGGGCAGGTGGACTTCGCCCCGGTGGCCGACGCCCCTGGTTCGGGCTGCCCGAATTCAACACCCCCAGCTTCCACCTGGACACCGCGCTGATGTTCCTGCCGGCCGTGTTCGTGCTGATCGCCGAGAACATCGGCCACGTGCGCACCGTGGCTGATGACCGGGCGGGACCTGTCCCGCTTCAACGGCCGGGCGCTGATGGCCGACGGTGCCGCCTCGGTGTTGGCCGGGCTGGGCGGCGGCTCGGCGACCACCACCTATGCGGAGAACATCGGGGTGATGGCCGCCTCCCGCGTCTACTCCACCGCCGCCTACTGGGTGGCGGCGATCGCCGCCATGGCGCTGGCGTTCCTGCCCAAGTTCGGGGCGCTGATCGGCACCATCCGGCCGGGGTCATCGGCGGGGCCGGGGATCGTGCTCTACGGCATGATCGGCATCATCGGGGCCGGCTGTGGATCGAGCACCGGGTGGACTTCGGCAACCCGATCAACCTGATGACCGCCGGGGTGGGCCTGATCATCGCCATCGCGGTCACCTCCGAGATCAGCTTCGGCCAGTTCCAGCTGGGCGGGATCGCGCTGGGGACCATCGCCACCCTGGTGGTCTACCACCTGATGTCCCTGGTGGCGCGCTGGCGCGGCAGCGATCCGGCCCACGCCCCGGCC
>NZ_BAXF01000513.1:0-1495 GCF_001310435.1 Arthrobacter sp. JCM 19049
CCAGATCCAGCAGCCCGGTCCGACTGGTGTCGCGGCGTTGGAAGTGACGGACCTGGCGCACCCGTTGCCGCCCGGCGAGCCACCCGTGCCAGTGCTCCGGCAATTCCCCGCCTCGTGCCGCTTGCTGCGCTGGGCTGTGGAGCTAGCGTCCATGGACTTGGCCTACCGCCGCCACGACCGCCTGCCCCAGCTGCTCCAGTTCCCGACTGCCGGTGACATAGGGCGGCATCACGTAGAGGAGGTCGCGGAAGGGGCGCACCCACGCACCCCGGCGAACCGCAGCGGCGGTCACTTCGGCCATCCGCACCGGCTCACGCAGCTGGATGACCCCGACCCCGCCCAGTACCCGCACCTGGCGGACACTGCTGAAGCCGCTCGCTTCGCCCAGTGTCCGGCGCAGCCCGTCCTGCAGGGCGTTGACCTGCCCCTGCCAGCGGGCGGCGCCCTTGTCCTGCGGATCCGGTTCGCTCAGCAGCCGGAGCGACCCGTTGGCCACTGCGCAGGCCAGCGGATTGCCCATGAAGGTGGGCCCGTGCAGCAGCGGTGAACCGCTGCGCTCCAGCGTCTGGGCCACCGAGGTGGTGCACAGCGTCGCAGCCAGGCTCAGGTAGCCGCCGGTCAGGGCCTTGCCCACGCACATGATGTCCGGGATGACCCCGGCCCATTGGCTGGCGAAGAGGCGCCCGGTGCGGCCAAACCCGGTGGCGATTTCGTCAAAGATCAACAGCAGGCCGTGCTCGTCGGCCAGTTGGCGCAGCACCCCCAGCACCTGCGGCGCGTAGACGTGCATGCCTCCGGCGCCCTGCAGCACCGGTTCGCAGATGATGGCGGCCAGCTCCCCGGAGTGCGCAGCGATCCCGGCCCGCGCCTGGGTCTCCCACTCCGAAAGCTCGGTCTCATCAACCTGCCAGCCGCCCCCTGGTTCGGGCACGGCGGAGGGCGGGCGGGGCAGAAATACGTGCTCGGGACCCTGGCCGCTGAATTGCGCGTGCATCCCGTCCACCGGGTCGCAGATTCCCATGGTGGCGAAGGTGTCCCCATGATAGCCCCCGCGCAGGGCCGCGACGCGTTGACGTTCTCCTTGCCCCCGGGCGTGCTGGTACTGCAGCGCCAATTTGAGTGCCACTTCCACGCAGATGGATCCCGAGTCGGCCAGGAACACGTGTTCAGGCTGCCCGGTGCCAGGGCCGTCAGGCGTTCGGCCAGTTCCACGGCCGGTGCGTGGGTCAGTCCCCCGAACATTACGTGGCTGAATTGCTCCAGCTGTTTCCGCGCGGCCGTATCCAGCCGCGGGTGGCGGTACCCGTGGACGGCGGACCACCAGGAGGACATGCCATCGATCACCCGGTAGCGCCCGGAGGCATCGGCGAGACTCAGCCAGACGCCCTCGGCCTCCTGCACCTCATAGCGGGCCCCGGCCCCCAGGGTACTGTACGGATGCCAGAGCAGCCCGGCATCCCTGTCCAGGACGCTGCCGGCCAAGGGCGGGGGGCGG
>NZ_BAXF01000514.1:0-1492 GCF_001310435.1 Arthrobacter sp. JCM 19049
CGAGCCAGGGCGACCTCGCGGGCGCCTCGCCGGTGGCCGGGTTGTAGACCTTGCCGGTGCGGCTCTGGCCCTCACCGGAGAAGGCGGCGTTGTTGACCCAGTGCTGCAGGGTTTCGGTCATGGTGGTGGTCATCGAGGTGGTCCTTTCCGGGACGTTCGGGTGCTCTTGAAAACATCATGGGCCAAAAATATGACGAACCACACAGACAACGTGTCATGATTTACCTGTAGGAGTTATCGAACTGTAAAGGCTGGCCGTGGGTGAACTGACAATGGCGCAGGTACTGGACCTGGAGGTGGTGCGCGCGGCGGAGCCGGTGGTCTACGGGAGCAACCAGGATCTGCACCGCCCGGTGCGCTGGGTGCACGTCACCGAATCCCCGGACAACGCCGGGCTGCTCGAAGGCGGGGAACTGGTGCTCAGCACGCTGCGCAACGTGGAACCCAGCCCACGGCGGCTGCGTGAATTCCTCGACGAGCTGCAGCGGGCCGGGGCGGCCGGGGTGCTGATCGAGTACTACTCGGCCGAGCCGGAGGTGTGCCGGGGGTTGTTTGAACAGGCCACGGCCGGACACCGGCTGCCGGTGATCTGGCTGCGCCGGCGGGTGCGGTTCGTGCAGATCACCGAGGTGATCCACAAGCTGCTGGTGGCCGAGCAGTTGCGCGTGGTCGAGTTCTCCCGGCACGTGCATGAGATCTTCACCGAGCTCTCGCTGAGTGAAGCCGATGAACACATGATCGTGGAGCGCACCGCCGAACTGCTGCAGGCCCCGGTGGTGCTCGAAGACGTCCGCCACCGGGTGCTCGCGCACGCCGGGGCAGGGCAGGGGGCCGCCTCGGTGCTGGAGCACTGGATCAGCCGCTCGCGGTTCGTGGCCTACGCCGAATCCACCGGGCGCAGCCACGGGGCCGAGGACTGGCTGCAGACCCCGGTCGGTGCGGTCAAGAGCCGTTGGGGCCGGCTGGTGGTGCCGGCCCGGCTGGAGGATGAAGCCAATGCCGCCCTGGTGCTCGAACGCGCCGGGCAGACGCTGACCATTGCCCGGCTCTCCGGGCGGGACCAGCGCGAACTGCTCTACCAGGCGCGTACCTCACTGCTGCACGAACTGCTGCAGCACCATTCGCTCTCCGCCGGGGAGGTGCAGGTGCGCGCCGAGGCGCTGGGGTTGGACGCGGCCGCGCACTACGTGCCGGTCGCCGTCGGGCTGATGCTGCCGGCCGGGCAGAGCCCCACGAGCATGCAGCTGCGCGAACGCGAGGTGCTGGAGGTCATGGACCAGGTGGCCGAGACCATGCGCCTGGGTGTGCTGGCCGGCTCCTGCGCTCCGGGGTGCTCGGGGCGGTGCTGCCGGTGGCGGCCCGGGAACTGGTCGAGGGAACCTTGCAGCGTTTCTCCCGGGAGCTGGGCGAAAGCCTGAGCCTGACGGTGGCGGTGGGCGTGGGGGCCGAGGCGACCGGGATTTCCCAGTGCGCCAAGAATCTGGAGGATGCC
>NZ_BAXF01000515.1:0-1491 GCF_001310435.1 Arthrobacter sp. JCM 19049
CAACAGCCGTGGAGAAGCACAGCCGCCGCGTTGCGGTTAACCCGCAGCCTGGGCCGCACCCCCTGGCGTTTCACCGGAGCTGGCCTAGGCTGGGGTTAAAGCTCGATCCCCCGGGAAAGGAGCCCGACATGGAACCGTTCATCTCGCAATGGGTGTGTTCGCTCATCATGGTCATTGGTATTTTCTGCCTCCTCAGCGGCCGGGCGGAACTTGGGGTGCTGTGCCTGGTGTTGGGTGTGGGCCTGACCCTGGTGGACCGGTTCATTGCGCCCCAGGCCGGTGAAACCGAGGGACGCACCCGGCACCCTTAGCAGGAGGAGCGCGCAGTTCACCTGCCCGTCGCCATGATGCCACCGGTTCCTCTTCCTTTGCCATCGCCGAAGCCTACGGTGTTAGAAAGCGTGGGACCTAACGGGGTAAAGATGACAGATGCAACGCAGTCGCTGACATGGCTCAAGGTGCTGTTGGGCGCCATGGGGACCGCATGCCTGCTCACCGGACGGGTGGAGCTGGGCCTGTTGTACCTGGTGCTGGGGATGAGCGCCGAACCGCTGCGCCGCCTGCTGAGCACCCCCGCGGCGTTGCGTTGCCAAGGGCCCCCGGACCTGACCTGGGCACTGATCCCGCCGGGCCAGCCCGCCGCTGTGCGCACTGCTGCTCCCCTGCCAATCCTTTGGATCGGACGCTGTCCCTGTTGACAAAACCTTCCGTCCGGTACCCTGAAAGACCAGGGTCCTCGACAGGGGGTGAACCGCAGATGAGTCCTCGGAGCATGATGCTGCTGCAGGGTTTCATTACGCTGGTCGGCATTATCAGTTTACTCAGCGGCGCCACGGGCTTCGGAGTGTTCTGTCTCCTCGTGGCCATGGCGCCCAGTATTTATGACCACTACCGCAGGCAGAATCGCACCACCAGGCACCACCACGGCAGTGACGCCCGCTGACCGTCAAGGTGCGTTAAAAAGCGGTGGGGACTTCCCTCTTGGAAAGTCCCCACTGCTTTTTTGGTGGTCTAGAGTTCGACGCTGAAGCGCATGATCAGCGCCAGCCCGATGATCACCGCGGCCCACACCAGGCCGAGCACGACGGTGATCCGGTTCAGGTTCCTCTCGGCGACGCCGGAGGAGCCGAGCGAAGAGGTGACCCCGCCGCCGAACATGTCCGACATACCACCGCCACGGCCCTTGTGCAGCAGGATCAGCATGGTCAGCAGAACACTGGTGATGCCCAGCAGTACCTGCAGGACGATCTTGATGATATCCACTACGTCGGTTCCTTACCTAGGGTTCAGTCGGTCACGAGGTGATGCTCGAACCTAACAATGTTAGCAAACTCTTCGGCATCCAGGCTGGCCCCGCCGACGAGCACGCCGTCCACATCGCGTTCGCGCATGATCGCCGCCGTGTTGGCGGCCTTCACGCTGCCGCCGTAGAGCAGGCGGATCGACTGCGCGACCTCGTCGCCGAAACGTTCGGCCAGGGCGGCACGGATG
>NZ_BAXF01000516.1:0-1489 GCF_001310435.1 Arthrobacter sp. JCM 19049
GGCCGCCCCCCCAGGCGTTGCGCCTGGGCCGAAGACCAAGGCATGCCCGCAGGCATGCAACCCACACCGTGACACAGGGAGAGAGCCAAGTGAGCGTTGCCACCACCCCGATCAAGGCGATCAACTGGAACCGCATCGAGGATGAGAAGGACGTGGAAATCTGGAACCGCGTCACCGCCAACTTCTGGCTGCCCGAGAAGGTGCCGCTGTCCAATGACATCCAGTCCTGGGCGACCCTGAGCGACGGGGAGAAGCAGATGACCATGCGCGTGCTCACCGGGCTGACCTACCTGGACACGCTGCAGGGCACCATCGGCGCCGTCTCGCTGATCCCGGATGCGCTGACCCCGCACGAGGAAGCGGTTTACACGAACTTCGCATTCATGGAATCCGTGCACGCCAAGAGCTACTCCTCGATCTTCTCCACCCTGTGCTCCTCGCGCGAGATCGATGAGGCCTTCCGCTGGTCGGAGGAAAACCACGAGCTGCAGAACAAGGGCAACATCGTCCGCTCGTACTACGACGGCACCAACCCGTACAAGAAGAAGATCGCCTCCACCATGCTGGAGTCCTTCCTGTTCTACTCCGGGTTCTACACCCCGCTGCGCTGGGCCACCATGTCCAAGCTGACCAACAGTGCCGACCTGATCCGCCTGATCATCCGCGATGAGGCCATCCACGGCTACTACATTGCTGAAGAACCAGCGTGCCATGGACCAGAACCAGCTGCCGCAGGCCGAACGCGATGAGCTGAAGAATTTCACCTTCGAACTGCTGCACGAACTGTACGAAAACGAGGTCAAGTACACCCACGACCTGTACGACGACATCGGCTGGAGCGAGGATGTCATCAAGTTCCTGCACTACAACGGCAACAAGGCGCTGATGAACCTGGGCTACGAGGCCATGTTCCCGGCCGAGCTGACCAACGTCTCCCCGGCGATCCTGGCCTCGCTGAACCCGGGTTCGGATGAGAACCACGACTTCTTCTCCGGGTCGGGCTCCTCCTACGTCATCGGCAAGGCCGAAGCCACCGAAGACGAGGACTGGGCTGGTAACAGCACCCAGTCTTTCCCGGGCCGCCGGCTTCGCCGCACGGTCCCCGGATGAATTCTCGGCGCGGCGGGTCACCATTTGTGGTGACCCGCCGCGCCGAGGACGTTAACACCGGCGCGCGGGCGAAAGCCGCGCTTTCGGATTAGGCTGGGAACAAGTCAGCGCACCGCAGCGCAAAACCCAGCATCACAAGGGAGATTGGCCATGCCCAAGGATCCGGCCCTGGAACGGCTTGAAGCCGAAACCGTTGAGTTCTGCCGTGAACTGATCCGCATCGACACCACCAACTACGGTGGCAACAAGGGCCAGGGCGAGCTGCAGGCCGCCCAGTACGTCGCCGAACTGCTGCGCGAGGTGGGCTTGGACGCCAAGATCTACGAATCGGCTCCCGGCCGGGCCAACGTCCTGGCTCGGCTGGCCGGCAGCGACCCGG
>NZ_BAXF01000517.1:0-1483 GCF_001310435.1 Arthrobacter sp. JCM 19049
CGATCGCCCCGCTGCTGCAGGCCGGCAGCCGGGTGATCGCGATGCGCGACACCCCGCGCTTTGAGTTCAACGTGCCCGAATGCGTGGACCGCTACCCGAACCACCCCGAACGCTGCTCCGCCCCGGTGACCGAACGGATGGCCGCGGTGAACCCGGTGGACACTTTCCTGGCCGAACACGACTACGGGGACCGGGTGGTGTCCCTGGACATGACCCGGCTGATCTGCCGGACGGGCTGTGCCAGCCGGTGATCGGCAACGTGGTCACCTACCTGGACGATTCACACCTGTCCAAGACGTTTGTGCAAAGCGCCGATGAGATCTTCGCGCGCCGCTTCATCAAGGCCACCGGCTGGGAAGGACCGGGCCGTTAACCAGCCGCCCCCGGCGCGTTACTTTGACCACATGGCGCCAAACGGGAATCGCGACGGGGCAATTATGGTTCTACCATGTAATCAATCGCCGTCTCGTCCGAAAGGTTCCTACGTGTCTGAGTTCAACCCCTTTGCCCTTGAAGGACTCACCTACGATGATGTGCTGCTGCTGCCCGGCCCCACGGACGTGATTCCCTCCGACGCGGACACCACCACCCGGCTGACCAAGCGCATCAACATCAAGACCCCGATCATCTCGGCGGCGATGGACACCGTCACCGAGGCCCCGATGGCGATCGCCCTGGCCCGCCAGGGCGGCATCGGCGTGATCCACCGCAACCTGTCCATCGAGGACCAGGCCAAGCAGGTGGACCAGGTCAAGCGCAGCGAATCCGGGATGATCAGCGACCCGGTGACCGTGCACCCGGGCGCCACCTTGGACGAGTGGGATGACCTGTGCGCCCGCTACCGCGTTTCCGGCCTGCCGGTGGTTGACGAGAACCGCAAGCTGCTGGGCATCATCACCAACCGCGACACCCGCTTTGTGCCGCGCGAAAACTTCATGACCACCAAGGTCTACGAGGTGATGACCGGCATGCCGCTGATCACCGCGAAGGTCGGGGTCTCCCGCGAGGAAGTCATCCAGCTGCTGTCCAAGAACCGCATCGAGAAGCTGCCGCTGGTCGATGACGAGGACCGCCTGACCGGGCTGATCACCGTGAAGGACTTCGACAAGGCCGAGCAGTACCCGCTGGCCACCAAGGACGATGAGGGCCGCCTGCGCGTGGGCGCCGCCGTTGGTTTCTTCGGTGAAGGCTACGAGCGGGCCATGACCCTGATCGACGCCGGGGTGGACACCCTGGTGGTGGACACAGCCAACGGGCACAGCCAGGGCGTGCTGGATATGATCTCCCGCCTGAAGAAGGACCCGGCCGCCGCCCACGTGGACATCATCGGCGGGCAGGCCGCCACCCGCGAAGGCGCCCAGGCGTTGATTGATGCCGGCGCGGACGCCATCAAGGTCGGCGTGGGCCCGGGCTCCATCTGCACCACCCGCGTGGTGGCCGGTGTGGGCGTGCCGCAGGTGACCGCCATCTACGAGTCGGCCAA
>NZ_BAXF01000518.1:0-1483 GCF_001310435.1 Arthrobacter sp. JCM 19049
CCCGGTGCAGGCCGAACAGGTCCTGGTCACCGGCGCTGCGGACGGGGTGAGCATCGGACGGGCCGCGCTGGCGACCCGCAGTGGGCCAACCGCGCCGCGCACACCCTACAGGCCGAACCTGCCATCCCACCGCAATACTGGCGCGGGCGCTGGTAGTTCCCTCAAAGGCACCGCAGAACCGGTCTTCTGCGGTGCCATGAACCGTCGCGATGGGGCACACTGGCAAGACACCAGCTGATGAGCCGCACCTCTTCCGGGGAACCACTTGGGGTGTTAGGTTAGTCACACGGATCTAGTCGCTGCGCGACTGCAACGGTCGCGTGCGGAAGGGAGTCAGCATGGCACTGCGCGCGGATTCTAATGGAATCGACGCTTCGCTCTATCGAAAGACCGGCTCTTGGAGCACTGTTTTGGCAGATGCTTCGCTGGGAACCACGGCGGCGCAGGAGGCCGCTGACCGGCTACCTGATGAAGTTGCCAAGACCCTCAAAAGTCAGCAAGCGGATCCTCGCGACATCTCAGCAATGACCGAAGCCCTGCAGCCGGTCGAGGGGCTGCGCGCCCCGGTGGCCCGCATGGTTGCCGTCCACGACGGACAGGTGGTGCTCAATGAAATCATCCCGGGCCTGAAGGTGGAAAACACTGCGGTGGACACCGGACCGTTCCCGAACTTTGTGGCCCTGGCCCGCGCCCGCGGCGGGGCCTTCTCCTATCTGGTGGCCGAGGCCGGGCGGGCCGGCGGTGAAGTGCACCTGTACAACACCACCTCCCCCGAACGGGTCGCCAGCCGGGGCATCGTGGGCGTGCCGGAGGAAACCCACGTGGCCCGCAAGGTGCCCGGGGAATACGACCAGCCCAAGAACCAGCCGCGGCCGAAGAAATGGCCCGGCGCAACGCCGAGGAGGTCGCCGACCTGATCCGGGAGATGGCGCACGATAACTACGTGCGGCTCATCGTGATCTCCGGGGATGTGAAATCCCGGGAGATGGTGCGCGACTATGTGCACTCCTCGCTGCAGCCCCTGGTGGCCATGCTGGAGGCCAATACCCGCACCGGCGGGGCCGACCGCAACGCCGTGGACGCGGAAATCCGCAAGCTGGTGGATACCGTGACCGCGACCGAGCTGGAGACCCTCTCCCAGCGGGTGGCGGACAACTCGGGCAACTCGCGGGCGAACCTGGCCCTGGGCATCAACGAGGTGGTGGAGGCCCTGCAGCAGGCGCAGGCCGACACGATCCTGGTCAGCCAGTACCAGGATGAGCACACGCTGCGGGCCCTGAGCGCCGAACCTTGGGTGGCGGTGGAGGATGATCCGAACCACGCCGAACTGGTCATCGGCCAATGGCCGGCGCCTGAGGTGCTGCTGCGGGCCACCGCGCTGACCGATGCGACCATCCGCTACGTCCCCGACGGGCTGCTGCCCAACGGGGTGGGCATCGCTGCCCTGCTGCGCTGGCCGCGCAACAACCACTGATCCACTAGT
>NZ_BAXF01000519.1:0-1487 GCF_001310435.1 Arthrobacter sp. JCM 19049
CGCAGCAGCTCACCCAGGAAGCGTTTGCGGCTGGTGCCAATCAGCACCCTGTGCCCCAGCGCCTCCAGCTCGCCCAGCGCGGCCAGCAGCGCCCAGTTGTGTTCGGCGTCTTTGGCGAAGCCCAGCCCCGGGTCCAGGATGATCTGTTCGGGCCGCACGCCCTTGGCCACGAACTCGTCGCGCAGCTGGCGCAGTTCGCCCACCACCTCGGTGACCACGTCCTGGTAGTTCGCCTCGGTGACCATGCTCTGCGCGGTGCCGCGGCGGTGCATCAGCACGTAGGGGACCCCGGTTTCGGCGATCAGTTCGGGCATGCCCGGCTCGTAGGTGAGCCGGAGACGTCGTTGATCAGGTGCGCGCCGGCGTCGATGGCGGCACGGGCGGTGTCCACGTGCATGGTGTCTACCGACACCACCGCCCCGCCCTTGGCCAGGGCCTGGATGACCGGGATGATGCGTTCGCGTTCCAGCTGCGGATCCACCTCGGCGGCGCCGGGGCGGGTGGACTCCCCGCCCACGTCAATGATGTCCGCGCCGGAGTACAGCAGCTTCAGGCCCTGGTCGATGGCGGCCCCGGAGTCCAGGTACTTCCCGCCGTCGGAGAAGGAGTCCTCGGTGATGTTCAGGATCCCCATGACCAGGGTGCGGTCGGTGGGCAGATCGGCGAAGGTCTTGCGCTTGATCTTGCGGATCACGGTCAGCGGGCTGGTGGCCGGGCCGGTGCCCGGAATCGCTCCTAGAGACATATCACTACTTTCCTAAGATCAGGCTCATGGCTTCGGCGCGGGTCGCGGTTTCGCGCAGCTGGCCGCGCACCGCACTGGTGACGGTCTTCGCGCCGGGCTTCTGCACCCCGCGCATGGACATGCACATGTGTTCGCATTCCACGACCACGATCGCGCCCTGCGGGTGCAGGTGCTCAACCAAGGCGTCGACGATCTGGGTGGTCAGCCGCTCCTGGACCTGGGGGCGGCGGGCGAAGACCTCCACCAGCCGGGCCAGCTTGCTCAGCCCGGTGACCTTTCCGGCCTTGCCCGGAATGTAGCCGATGTGCGCCGAACCGTGGAACGGGACCAGGTGGTGCTCGCAGGTGGAGTAGAACGGGATGTCCTTGACCAGCACCAGTTCATCGTGCTCGATGTCAAAGGTGGTGTCCAGGTGTTCGGCCGGGTCCTGGCTGAGCCCGGCAAAGAATTCGGCGTACGCCTTGGCGACCCGCTTGGGGGTGTCCACCAGCCCGTCACGGTCCGGGTCCTCGCCGATGGCCAGCAGGATCTCGCGCACCGCCGCCGCGATGCGCGGCTGGTCCACTTCTTTGGCCGGCACGCCGTTGGAGGACTGGGCTCCCTCGGGACCGGGCACGCTGTCCTGGCTCTTCGAACTGTCTATGGTCTTGGAACTACTCACGTTCTAGATCCTATCCGGTTTGGGGTGCCGGCCCGCGCATCGAAAGGTAACACGGGCACCGCCGGCACCCGTGGGCGGTGG
>NZ_BAXF01000520.1:0-1482 GCF_001310435.1 Arthrobacter sp. JCM 19049
CAGCTTTCCGGGTCGTCCTGAAAGACCCGCACCTCCTGGGCGCAGCGGCAGCCGGCGGCGAACTTCGCCGCCCATTCCAGCGCCTGCTTGTAGCTGGGCAGCTCCAGCACCGAGTACCCGCCTTCCAGCTGGCTGGTCTGCGGGTAGGTTTGCTTGCTCACGGTCCCGTCGGCGTGCACCATCACCGGCGGGATGCTCTCATCAATGCCGCCGCCGAACACCCACACCCCGGCCTCCTTGGCCTGCCGGACCACCTCGTGGGAGGCGCGCGCCACCTCGTGCAGGTCCTCGGGCGGGAAGTCCATCGCTCCGCTGGGAAATGAGATCAGGTATTTGCTCATGGTCAACTCCTTCGCTCGGGTTTTGGCCATGCTAGCCAAGCACCGGGACCGGCGCAGCGTTTCGCAGGCGCCGCCCAGCTGCCCGGCTAGAGGATGGAGTCCAGCACGTCGCCCTGGGTGACCTCGATGCTTTCCACATCCCGCAGCTTGCGCTCCACCGCCCGGGTGCGGGTGCCGGCTTCCCGCACGGTGTTCTGCGCGGTGGCCAGCTGCTTGCCCAGCTTGTCCCACACGTCCCCGTACTTGCGGAATTCCTCCTTCGCGGCGGCCAGCACCTGCCAGACCTCGCTGCTGCGCTGTTCGATGGCCAGGGTGCGGAAGCCATCTGCAGCGAGTTCAGCAGGCTCATCAGCGTGGTGGGTCCGGTAATCAGCACGCGGTGCTCGGTCTGCAGCCGGCTGGCCAGCCCCGGGCGGCGCACCACCTCGGCGAACAATCCCTCGGTGGGCAGGTACATGATGGCGAAATCGGTGCTGTGCGGCGGGGCGATGTACTTCCCGGAGATCAGCTTCGCCTGCTCAATGATCGCCCGGTCCAGGGCCCGGCTGGCCTGCTCGATGTCCTGCTTGATTCCCGATTCCTGGGCGTCAAGCAGCCGCTCATAGTCCTCCTGCGGCAGCTTCGAGTCGATCGGCAGGTACACCACCCCCTGTTCCCGGCCGGGCAGCACGACGGCGAACTCCACGCTTTCGCGGCTGCCGGGGCGGATCACCACGTTCTGCTCGTACTGCTCGGCGGTCAGGATGTCCTCCAGCTGCCGGGAGAGCTGCACCTCGCCCCAGGAGCCGCGGCTTTTCACGTTGGTCAGTACGCGCTTGAGCCCGCCCACGTCGGCTGCCAGGGACTGCATCTCCCCCAGGCCCTGCTGCACCATCTCCAGGCGCTTGCTGACCAGTTCGAAGGATTCGCCCAGGCGCTTTTCCAAGGTGCCCTGCAGCTTCTCATCCACCGTTTCGCGCATCTTCTCCAGCTTCGCCTCGTTGCCGGCGCGCAGCTTGTCCATTTCCTCGCGCAGCAGGCTCTGCAGCTGCAGGTGGCGCGCGGAGTTCGACTCGGTCAGCGTTGTCAGCCGCTCGTCGAGGGTGGCGCGCACCCGTTCCAGGCGCACCTCGTTGTCCTGGCGGACCTCACCCAGCGCCTG
>NZ_BAXF01000521.1:0-1477 GCF_001310435.1 Arthrobacter sp. JCM 19049
CGCAGGATGGCTCCAGCGATGCACCGATGTCCAGCGCTCCCATGGCATCTCCGGAAAGCACCCGCCAGGCGCCGCCGCAGTACGTGAGGCACTGGCGGCTGCCCGCGCCCGCAAGCAGGGAACAGCCCCCGCCGAGACTGCTCCCCGCAATCTCAGGAGCCTGGAACCCCCGCCGCTCAGCAGCCCGAACAGGTTCCAGCCGACGCTCAGACCGCTCACTCACAGATTCCGGCTTCCGATCACCCGCAGCCGCAGGAGCCGAGCGCGCAGCAGATCCCGGATGCCGAAGACGGACCCTTGGATCCGGGCGGCTCACTCAACACCGGGGCCGACGCCGACTGGGGCGGCACCTGGGGTCCGATCAGTGATGCGCCGAGCAATCCGGTAACCACCCCGGTGGATCCTTCCCCGAGTGTCCCGGCCCAGCGTCCGGAAGGCGTCTCCCCGTTCAGCTTGGTTCCGGATCCGGCCAGCGGCGAAGACCTCTCCTTTGGCACCGGCGTGCCTATCGACGACGTGAAGCAGAACGCGGCCATGGCCGAATTCGCCAAGCGCGCGGCGGCGCAGCGCGAACAGTCCCAGCCGCAGGGCCAAGCCGCACCACAGCAAACCGCTCAGCAGCAGCCCGCCTCGCCACAACCCGCACAGGATTCCCCTGCCCATCCAACCCAGTTCGAACAGCACCGAGGGGCCGACGAGCAGGATCAGCACGCGGACCAGCAGCGCGCCGAAGTGCAGCGCCAGGCTGAGGAAAACGCGCGCCGCGAACAAGCCCAGCGCGAGCAGGCCGAACGCGAACAAGCCCAACGCGCCGAAGCGCAGCGTCAAGCCGAAGAAAACGCACGCCGAGAACAGGCCCAACGCGAACAAGCCCAACGCGCCGAAGCGCAGCGCCAGGCCGAAGAAAACGCACGCCGAGAACAGGCCCAACGCGAACAAGCCCAGCGCGAGCAGACACAGCGCGCCGAACAGCAGCGCCAGATGCAGCAGGAGCAGCAGCGGCCGCAGCAGCAGGCACCACATGGTCAGCCTTCCCCGCAGCGCCAACAGCCACAGCAGCAGTCTCGAGCGGCTGCCGCCTCAGGCGGGTCCGGCGGTGCAGTCCAGGCGTTCCAGCAGGCCTGGCCCACGATCCTGGAGCAGCTGCAATCCCACTCGCGGGTTCTGCACTCGATGGTTGCGAACTATGCGAACATCGGAGGTTTCGACGGTCGCACCCTGACGCTGGCCTTCTCAAACTCCGGGCCGCTGGTGAACTTGCGCAACCGGCCGGACATGATGGGGCTGCTGACCAATACGGTCAGCCAGGTCATGCGGCAACAGGTCGAGGTGGTCCTCACCGAGGGAGGCTCGGGTCCCACCGGTGGTGGTTCCCCAAAAGGTGACCGCCGGCCCCAGCCGGCGTCCGCACCAGTAGCTGAGCGTCAGTCGAACGCAGCGGCGGACGCCCCGGCGCCCACCCCCCACTCACCGCAGG
>NZ_BAXF01000522.1:0-1469 GCF_001310435.1 Arthrobacter sp. JCM 19049
TACCAGGTGCGCCAGCTCGGCGGCGGTCCGTGCAGCTCTCCAGCGTCGCCACGGCCACCTCGCTCGGCTGATTGGCTGGTGCTGCTGGGCGGGATCACTGCCGACAGGTACTCCTGCCGCAAGATCCTGCTGCTGGTGGAACCGCCTCACTGCTGGTGATGAGCGCCACGGCGGCGCTGGCCCTGACCCACAGCCTGCAGCTGTGGCACCTGGTGCTGGCCGGATTCCTCTCCGGGGCCGGGGCCGCGTTCTTCTATCCGGCCTACTCGGCACTGCTGCCGCGAATGCTGCCGGCCGCCGAGCTGCTGGCGGCCAACGGCATCGAGGGCACGGTGCGCCCGGTGGTGCAGACCGCGCTGGTCCATTGGCGGCCGGGGTGCTGGTGGCCTCGGTTTCCCCGCCCACGCGATTGCCGGGATTTCGGTAACCCACGTGGCGGCCCTGCTGACCCTGCGCCGCATTTCCCATGCCCCGGCCTATGACCGGCCCGCCGATGGCAGCGGGCAGCAGGCCGGGGGCGGCATCATCCACCAGCTGCGGGAGGGCGTGGGCTACACGGTGGGCACCCCGTGGCTGCGCTGGACCCTGCTGTTCGCGGTAGTTGCGGTCTTCACGTTCATTGGGCCCTTCGAAGTACTGCTGCCCTTCGAGGTCAGCGACCGGCTGGGCGGGGACGCGACGGACTTCGCCTCCGCACTGGCCGCCTACGGCGTGGGCTGCGCCCTGGGTCAATGGCCACCGCCACGCTGCGCATGCCCCGGCGCTACCTGAGCATCATGATGGCCTGCTGGGGTTTTGGCTCCCTGCCGCTGGTTGCCGTGGGCTTCGTCCCGGCCTGTGGTGCCTGGTGATCCTGCTGTTCATCGTGGGGCTGACCGACGGGATTGGGCAGGTCACCTGGGGCACGCTGCTGCAGCGGCGGGTGCCGGCGCACCTGCTCGGCAGGATTTCCAGCCTGGACTTCTTCGTCTCCCTGGCCCTGATGCCGGTCTCTATGGCTGTCACCGGACCGCTGAGCCAGCTCGTTGCGCCGCGGGAGATCTTCATCTTCGCGGGCCTGGCCTCCCCGGTCTTTGCCGTCATCGCCTGGTGGTGCGGCCGCTTCTGGCGGGACGAAATCGCCCACCCGCTGGACGAGGGCGCCCCGCAGCCAGTGGCCCCGCAGCGAATAAGAGCCCCAAAGCACAGATAAGCAAACATAACGCCAACTTTTAGCCCCCAAATGTCTTGACGATGCCACACAAACAGGCATAAAGTCATACAAACACAGATCCCTGTGGGTCAGCTCACGCACACGGGAGGCAGGAATGTTCGCCGAAGAGAGACACCGGCTCATCACCGAAGCGGTGGAAACACACGGGAAGGTCTCCGTCGCGGAACTCTCCGAACGTTTTGCCATCACCCGTGAAACCGTCCGGCGGGATTTGGCGCTGCTGGAAACCGACGGCCTGCTGCGCCGGGTGCACGGC
>NZ_BAXF01000523.1:0-1472 GCF_001310435.1 Arthrobacter sp. JCM 19049
CACCGTGGCGCGCACCGACGTCGCCCCGTTTGTGGCCAGCTGGTTCGGCCGCGACCTGCAGCGCGATGAACAGAAGAACCCGGAACACGAGGTCAGCAACAACCGCTGGTGGGTGTTCGGGCTGGGCGTGGTCATCATGATCCTGGCAATCGTGGTGGACGACGTGGTCGCGGCGCTGACCATTTCCTATGACATCCTGGTCGGCGGGCTGCTGATCTCCATCCTCGGCGGGCTGATTTGGCGCCGCGGCAACGGGGTGGGCGCGGCCTGGTCGATGGCCGCGGGCACGGCGGTCACCCTGGGCACGATGATCTACCTGGAGATCGGGGCGAAGAACACGTTCGACGGGGTGTACGCGAACGAACCGATCTACTTCGGCCTGCTCGCCTCGGCGTTGACCTACATCGTGGTCTCGCTGGCCACCGGGCGCACCGACGCGCAGGTGCTGGCCAGCTGGGACCGGCGGGTGGCCGGTGAGAGCAGCGTGGAGGCGTGCAGGACTCCGCGGTGCGCTAAGCACAAGGTCATAGCGGCCGCATAGCCGCAGCTGTGCCGGAACCCAATACCGGTGCATATCCTCAAAGGCACCATGGGCAACAGGCCCGGTGGTGCCCTTGGTTTTAAAGCTGCCCGGATGCACAAAGGAGCCGTCATGACATCCACCCCGCCAGGACGCTGGTTCAACAACCGCCCCCTGCCCCGCCCGGGCGAAGACTTGGAGGATCAGGGGCTGGGGTTTGACGTGCAAACCCTGATCGACCGGCGCCAGATGCTCACCGCCATGGGGCTGGGCACCCTGGCCTTCACCCTGTCCGCCTGCGCCCCCACCGCCGGAACCGGTTCACGGGGCGCGGCTGAAATCCCCGAGGAGACGGCCGGCCCCTACCCCGCGGACGGGTCCAACGGACCGGACGTGCTGGAGCGTTCCGGGATCGTGCGCAGCGATATCCGTTCCAGCTTCGACGGCGCCACAGGCACCGCCCAGGGCATCGAGATGCAGCTGCAGCTGCGCATCCTGGACAGCGCGAAGGACAACGCCCCGATGATCGGGGTGGCCGTCTACGTCTGGCAGTGCGACCGCCAGGGCCGCTACTCGATGTACTCCACCGGGGTGCAGGAGGAAAACTACCTGCGCGGCGTGCAGCTCAGCGACCAGGACGGGATGGTGAGCTTCACCAGCATCTTCCCGGCCTGCTATGCCGGGCGCTGGCCGCACATCCACTTTGAAATCTACCCGGACGAGCATTCGGTCACCGATGCGGCCAACGCGATCGCCACCTCCCAAGTGGCCCTGCCCCAAGAGGCGTGCGAGCAGGTGTACGCCACCGTGGGCTATGAGCCTCGGTCAAGAACCTGGCCGCGGTGAGCCTGCGCAGCGACAACGTCTTCGGCGACGACGCCGGCGCCAGCCAGCTGGCCGCCGTCACCGGCAGCAACACCGAGGCTATAGGGTGAGCCTGGAGGTCCCGGTC
>NZ_BAXF01000524.1:0-1471 GCF_001310435.1 Arthrobacter sp. JCM 19049
CCATGTTGACCCCCGCGATCTGGAACTTCTGGTGCGCCCAGTCCGCCCCGGCGGCCGCGCGCAGCTGGCCCGAGGTGCGCTCAAAGAGCGTGGAGGTTTCGATCTGCCCGTCCTCCACCCGCCCGGGGACCGCCAGGATCTCCTCCACGAAGCGCTGGCCCTGCCCGTCGCGGGTGCAGTGCACCACCACGTCCACGCAGGTCGCCACGGTTTTCACCACGAAGTCGCTGGTGATGTTCGGCCCGGCCAGCAGCGGCAGCGTGCACATTTTGATGATCGCGTCGCGCGCCGAGTTGGCATGCAGGGTGCACAGGCCCGCGATGCCCGAGTTCAGCGCGATCAGCAGATCCAGCGCCTCGGCCTCGCGCACCTCCCCGACGATGATGCGCTCGGGGCGCATGCGCAGCGCCTCCTTGACCAGTCGGCGCATGGTGATCTCCCGGTGCCCTCCAGGTTCGGCAGGCGGGTCTGCATCGCCACCTGGTCACGCAGCGCGAAGTTCAGTTCGAAGATCTCCTCAATGGTGATGACCCGCTCGCGCGGGCCGATCGCCGAGGAGAGGCAGTTGAGCATGGTGGTCTTCCCGGCCTGGGTGGGGCCGGTGACGATCACGTTCATGCCCGCCCCGATCGCGCAGGAAAGGTAGAACGCCGCGTCTTCACTCAGTGAACCCAGTTCGACCAGGTCATCGAGCCGCGCGGCGCGGGCGATGAACTTGCGGATGTTCACCGCCCAGTGCTCTCGGGTGATGTCCGGGATCACCACGTGCAGCCGCGACCCGTCCGGCAGCTGGCAGTCGACGAACGGCTGCGACAGGTCCAGGCGCCGCCCGGATGCCTTGAGCATCCGTTCGACCAGTGCGGCGATCTGCCCGGCGTCCAGCCGGATCCCGGTCAGCTCGCTACGCCCGCCGCGTGCGCAGAACACCTGGTGCGGGGCGTTGACCCAGATTTCCTCGATGCCGGGGTCATCCAGCAGCGGCTGCAGCGGGCCGAACCCGGCCACATTGTCAAAAACGCTGCGCTTGGCCGCCTCCAGCTCCCCCAGCTGCGGCACCGCCCCGAGCAGGGCCCGCTCATCGTAATCCCGCACCACCTCATCGATCAGGCGCGGATGCGGTGCGGCTCGGTGGCCGGGTCCAGGCCCTGGCGGCGCACCAGCTCACGGACCTCGTCCTCAACGACTGACAGGGCTTCCACGGCCGGGTCCTTTCGCCCAACGGTACTCTTGCGCCTCCCGTGGCCGGGGTACCGTCGGCCGCCTGGCACCGATGCCGGGCTGCAGCCAACGCAGCAAGGTGTCGGCCAGCCCCAGCACAGCCCCACCTGTGATCCATTGATCACGCATGCTATCGGCGCCGCGCACGGCTTTCAAGGGGTGCGCCAAAGAGTGTGGACAAACCCGTGGTGCCCCGCGCTGTCCACATTCGCGCGCGCCGCGCCAAGCGCACAGCTCAGCGCGTGGTTGATGG
>NZ_BAXF01000525.1:0-1464 GCF_001310435.1 Arthrobacter sp. JCM 19049
CAGCAGCCGGTTGTGCAGTCGTCCGCGCCGGCCCCCCCACAGAGTTCCACGAAGCCAAAGCGCCGCAGCCGCCGGGCCACCTCGGCCCAGGGGGATGCGAACGCGGAGGTTGTCGTGAGCGAAGTAGCCACTGCCCAGGGCAACCGGGTGCAGATGGATACGTCCAGTAAGCCAAGCGAAACTCCCGCCGAGCCGGCCGCCAAGCCGGTCATGCTCGGGGTGGGGGTTCCGGTACGCGAACTGAAATGATGATCCTGATCACGCAGGGCGCGCCGGGGCGGGTTTTCATTTGCCCCGGCACGCTTTCCTAGCGTAATCTGGTTCATCGGTGCTAAACGCCAAGATCACGGTTTTGTCCGCTCGGCGTCACGGCACAAGCGCATGAGATCCCCAGGTCGTTCCGCTGTATAAGGAATACGGGTTGATTTCTGCGCCGTAAGACAATGAAACGTCGAGTAGAAGTGAGTACCCACGTGGTGTACGCAATTGTCCGCGCTGGCGGCCACCAGGAAAAGGTTTCCGTTGGAGACCTCATTACCGTTGACCGTCTTCAGGCTGCCGAAGGCAGCTCCATTGAGCTTCCGGCCCTGCTGCTGGTGGATGGCGAGAAGGTAACTTCCGCTGCTGCCGATCTGGCCAAGGTCAAGGTCACCGCCGAGGTCGTTGAGAACCTCCGCGGTCCGAAGATCGTCATCCAGAAGTACAAGAACAAGACCGGTTACAAGAAGCGCCAGGCTTCCGTGCCGCCTTGACCAAGGTCAAGTCACCTCGATCGCCTAATTTCTGGCGTATCGTAGAGATCAAGAAAATTTGTAGCGAAAGAGGTTTAAGCTATGGCAAGTAAGAAAGGTGCGAGCTCGACCAAGAATGGTCGCGACTCCAACCCGCAGTTCCTGGGTGTAAAGCGCTTCGGCGGCCAGGAAGTCAACGCCGGCGAGATCATCGTGCGCCAGCGTGGCACCCACTTCCACCCGGGCAACGGTGTGGGACGTGGCAAGGACGACACCCTGTTCGCCCTGACCGCCGGTGCGGTTGAGTTCGGCACCCGTCGTGGTCGCCGCGTGGTGAACATCGTTTCTGCCGCCTAGTTCTAGGCACCAGGCAAAACTTTTTAGTACGCCAAGGGGTGGGTCGGATTACCGGCCACCCCTTGCGTGCGTTTCGCTAAACTTAATGGCGAGTGTCTTTTGCACCGCCAGAACCAAGGAGAAGAACCCCCGTGGCTTCATTCGTTGACCGCGTCACCCTGCATGCCACCGCCGGAAACGGCGGGCATGGGTGCGTGTCCATCCGACGCGAGAAATTCAAGCCCCTCGGCGGCCCCGACGGCGGCAACGGAGGCAACGGCGGCGACATCATCCTCGAAGTCTCCCCACAGGTCACCACGTTGCTGGACTACCACCACCTGCCGCACCGCAAGGCCAGCAACGGCGAACCGGGCAAGGGCGGGCTGCGCCCGGGCAA
>NZ_BAXF01000526.1:0-1456 GCF_001310435.1 Arthrobacter sp. JCM 19049
GCCTCGGCGCGGGCCGCGGCACGGCGTCCGAGCGGGGTCCACAGCGACATGACGGTGGCGACCACGATGGTGGAGGCGATCACGATCAGCGACAGGCTGGTGCTGATATCCGGCACCCACTCGATCGGCTGGCCGCCGTTGAGGAACGGCAGCTCGTTCTCGTGCAGCGCGTGGAAGATCAGCTTCACGCCGATGAACGCCAGGATGAAGCTGAGCGCGTGCTTCAGGAAGACCAGTCGGTTCATCAGCCCGCCCAGCAGGAAGTACAGCTGGCGCAGGCCCATCAGCGCAAAGATGTTCGCGGTGAACACGATGAACGCGGACTGGGTCAGCCCGAAGATCGCCGGGATCGAGTCAACGGCGAACAGCAGGTCGGTCATGCCGATGGTAATGAAGACCATCACCATGGGGGTGAACATCTTCTTCCGTCGACCTTGGTGCGCAGCTTGTTCCCGTCGTAGTCGTTGGCGATCGGCAGCTTGCTGGTCAGCCGCTTGACCAGACCGGATTCGCTTTCCTCTTCCTCGTCATCGTCCTTCAGCTGGTGCCAGGCGGTCCACAGCAGGAAGGCGCCGAAGATGTAGAAGATCCAGGACAGGTGCTCGATCAGGGTCGCACCCAGCAGGATGAAGACCGCGCGCAGGATCAGCGCGATGATGATGCCGAACATCAGCACTTCCTGCTGGTACTTCCGCGGGACCGAGAAGCGGGTCATGATGATGATGAAGACGAACAGGTTGTCGATCGACAACGAGTATTCGGTGATCCAGCCGGCGTAGAATTCCTGGCCCAGCTGCGGACCGGCCTGCCACCACAGGATGCCACCGAAGATCACGGCCAGCATGACGTAGAAGGCGACGAACAGGCCGGCTTCCTTCATTGAGGGCTCGTGCGGCCGGCGGACCACGTACAACAGGTCCAAAAGCAGGATCACGCACAGCGCGGCCAGCGAGATGATTTCAAATTGGAGGGTTAACCCTGAAACGCCCACAGAAAAGTAGCCTTTCGTCGTAAGGGTAGGACAAGGGAACCGAAGGTCTCTCCGCCGTCACAAGATCGTGTTGTGTTCGGCTGCTGCATCCGGCGGAACTTCCTCGTCCCACGTGTTGACGTTCACAGCATTTGGGATACTCCCCTACGTACGAGAAACCATTGTATCCCATCGCCCCGTCCCAGCCCATGGGCCCGGCCACCCCGCACCGCCACGCGCCGACACATCCATCCACGCCAGCGCCGCAGGCGGCGGCGTAGGCCGTAGGATGGATGAATGGAACAAATCGAGACCGACGGCAGCGCCAACCTCGAGGTCAGCCGCGGAACCCGAATCCATTTGGTAATGCCGGTCCCGGATGCCAGCGGCTTGTTGTGGACGCTGACCGAATGCGGCCAGGGACTGATGGTCGAGCGGGAGCCGGGCACGATCCGCCAGCAGCCCGACGGCAACGGCGCCGCCAAG
>NZ_BAXF01000527.1:0-1445 GCF_001310435.1 Arthrobacter sp. JCM 19049
GTGCAGCCGGCACCCCGTAGATCGGGGCATCGTCCGCAACGCGCACCGGGTGGCCTTCAGCGGCGGCCTGGGTCAGCTTGATCGTGGCGGCCGGGTCGGTGAACTCGGTGCCGGTGGCCAGCGCGTATTCGCGGGCCACCCCGCGGATGGAGAAGCAGTAGCCGCGGTCCGGGGTGACGTTGATTTCCGCGGCCTGGTCCTTCAGCCCGAACAGCTCCATCACATCGGTGCCCAGTTCCGGGTCCAGCCCCAGGCGGGAGAGCACGATGATCCCGTCGTGGTCCTCCCCGATGCCCAGTTCGCGCGAGGAGGCGATCATCCCGGCCGAGACGTGGCCGTAGGTCTTGCGCGGGGAGATGCGGAAGTCCCCGGGCAGCACGGCGCCGGGCAGGGTCACCACGACCTTGTCCCCGACCTCGAAGTTGTGTGCGCCGCACACGATGCCCTGCACGCCCGAAGGATCGATCCCGTCCCCGGTCAGGGTCTGCTCGGTGCCCTCGGGCACCACGCGCACCTGGCACCAGTTGATGGTCTTGCCGTTCTTCTGCGGCTCCTTTTCCACGCTCAGCACCTGGCCGACCACGATCGGGCCGTGCAGTTCGTCGGAGGGACGGTGCACGTCCTCCTCTTCCAGCCCGACCTTGACCAGGTCGGCCATCACGTCCTCAGCCGAGGCGTTGGCAGGTACCTGCGCGTACTCGCGCAGCCATGACAGTGGTACTCGCATTGGGTTAGATCTCCATCCCGAAGTGCTGGCTGAAACGGACGTCGCCCTCGATCATGTCGTGCATGTCGGGCACATCGTTGCGGAACATGAGCGTGCGCTCCACGCCCATGCCGAACGCGAACCCGGAGTACACCTCCGGTCGATGCCCGCGGCGCGCAGCACGTTGGGGTTGACCATGCCGCAGCCGCCCCACTCGATCCAGCGCGGCCCGCCCTTGGCGCCGGGGTGCCAGATGTCCAGCTCGGCGCTGGGCTCGGTGAACGGGAAGTAGGCAGGGGCAGGCGGATCTCGGCTTCGGCGCCGAACATCTGCCGGGCGAAGTGCTCCAGGGTGCCGCGCAGGTCGGCCATGGTCAGGCCCTTGTCCACGGCCAGGCCCTCGAACTGGTGGAAGACCGGGGTGTGGGTGGCGTCCAGCTCATCGGTGCGGAAGGTGCGCCCGGGGCAGAGCACGTACAGCGGCACCTCGCGTTCAAGCATGGAACGCACCTGCACCGGGGAGGTGTGGGTGCGCAGCACCAGGTGCGCGTCGGCCGGTTCGATGAAGAAGGTGTCCTGCATTTCGCGGGCCGGGTGGTCCGGCTTGAAGTTCAGCGCATCGAAGTTGAACCACTCGGATTCCACTTCCGGGCCCTCGGCGATTTCCCAGCCCATGCCCACGAAGATGTCCGCGACACGGTCCTGCAGCACCGACAGCGGGTGGCGGGCGCAGCGGGCGG
>NZ_BAXF01000528.1:0-1444 GCF_001310435.1 Arthrobacter sp. JCM 19049
GCCGACGCTGCCGCTGAGTCCCGGCACGAGGGGGTGGGCACCGTTGAGAAGGTCGGCCCGGGCGTCACCGAGGTGAAGGTCGGCGACCTGGTCGGCAATGCGTGGCTGGCCAGCGCGTGCGGCAGCTGCGAATACTGCCGGACCGGCTGGGAAACCCTGTGCGAGTCCCAGACCAACGGCGGCTACTCGGTGAACGGCAGCTTCGGGCAGTACATGCTGGTGGATGCACGGTTCGCCGCCCTGATCCCACAGGCTCGGACCCCCACGAAATCGCGCCGGTGCTGTGTGCCGGCGTGACGGTGTACAAGGGCCTGAAGATGACCGGGGTGCGGCCGGGACAGTGGGTGGCCATCTCCGGCATTGGCGGGCTGGGGCACATCGCGGTGCAGTACGCGGTGGCCATGGGCATGCGGGTGGTCGCCATCGACGTCGCCGACGAGAAGCTGGCGCTGGCCACGAAGCACGGGGCCGAACTGACCGTCAACGCGTTCGCGCAGGACCCGGCGGAGGTAATCCAGGAAAAGATCGGCGGTACCCACGGGGTGCTGGTCACCGCCGTGCACCCTGCTGCCTTCGGCCAGGCCATCGGGATGACCCGCCGCGGCGGCACCATTGTCTTCAACGGCTTGCCGGCAGGGGACTTCCCCGCCCGATCTTCGACATCGTGCTCAAGGGACTGACCATCCGCGGCTCGATCGTCGGCACCCGCCAGGACATGATTGAGGCCCTGGAATTCTATGCGGCCGGGAAGATCAAGCCGACCTTCCACACCCGACCGCTGGAGGACATCAACGCCGTCTTCGACGAGATGCGCCATGCGAAGATCGATGGCCGCGTCGTGATCGACTACACGGCGCAATAGTAGGACACTGGGACCCGGCCACTGCCAGAAGAACGCAGCGTCAGCGCTCACGCGTGCACTTCGGGCGCAGGCTTCCCCGCCGACGCCAAGCCGCACCAACCAGCAAAGGACACACAATGGCCCAGGTTATCGAATCCCGCCCGGTGATCGATGGTGAGCAGTTCTCCCGGGTCGACTTCACCGCCCAGTGCGTGCAGCTGCTGCGCCGGCTGTGGGATCTGCACGGCCCGCTGATGTTCCACCAGTCCGGCGGCTGCTGTGACGGCTCCTCTCCCATGTGCTACCCGGCCGGGGAATTCAAGACCGGCAACGCGACATCCTGCTGGGGGTGCTGGCGCTGCCTGCTGAGGACGGGACCGTGCTGGGAGACATCGATTTTTGGATGTCAAGGGAACAGTTCGAATACTGGAAGCACACCAGGCTGACCGTGGACGTGGTCAACGGGCGCGGCTCGGGGTTCTCGCTCGAAGCCCCGGAGGCAAGCGGTTCCTGATCCGCAGCCAGCTCATCGAACCGCCAGCTCACTAGCGGCGCGGGTGCGGGGGCACCGGGCCTAAAGCCCGGTGGAGGGCAGCAGGGCTG
>NZ_BAXF01000529.1:0-1442 GCF_001310435.1 Arthrobacter sp. JCM 19049
CAGCCGCAGGTGCCGCTGCCGGACTTCAGCCATTTCGCCCCGGCCTTTGACGGGGGAGCACAGAGCGGGGACATGCGCCGGGCCTACTACCTGACCTACGACGACCCGGCCACGACGTTCTACCATTCCCCGGCCATCCGCGAGCGCATCGCGGCGGGCCAGGAGGTGGTGTCGGCCGCGTTCGTCACCCCCTACCCGCCGGGCTTCCCGGTGCTGGTGCCCGGCCAGGTGATCAGCCTGCCCATCCTGGACTACATGGACGCGTTGGACACCAGGGAAATCCACGGCTACCACCGCCAATACGGGTACCAGGTGTTCACCCCCGCGGCCCTGGCCCTGGTGGAGCAGGACAAACGCGGCTAACGGGCAATACCGCGACTTGGCACCCCTGAGACCCAGCTCATGCCGCGGCCGTGCGGCCGGTAGGCTGGGACGATGACTTGGACTGATGAGGACCTCACCGTTCCCGCCCGGCTACGCCCCGGCGCTCAGGTGCGGGTGGTTGCCCCCTCCTGCTCGCGCAGCTATGTCATGGAACATGACAATACGCGCTGGATCAACGAGCGTTTCGCGGCCCTGGGGATCAAGCTTTCCTTCGGACGGCATGTGGATGAGCGTGACGACTTCGACAGCTCGTCGATCACCTCGCGCCTGGAGGACCTGCACGCGGCGTTCGCTGATCCGGCGGTGGACGGGATCATGAGCGTGATCGGCGGGTTTAACGCCAACGAGCTGCTGCCGTACCTGGATTGGGACCTGATTGCCGCCAACCCGAAGGTGTTTTGCGGCTACTCGGACTTCACCGTGCTGGCCAACGCCATCCATGCACGCACCGGGATGATCACCTATGTTGGCCCGCACTGGTCCATGTTTGGCATGCGCGACCATTTTGAACCCACTGGCCAGTGGTTCACCGCCGCCACCTCCGGCCAGGCATGGAGCATTGAGCCGGCCACGGCCTACACCGATGACTTGTGGTTCATGAACAGGATGGGCGGCAGACGCTGCCCACCGACGGCCCGTGGGTCTTGCGTGAGGGAGCGGGCACCGGACGGGTCATCGGCGGGAACCTGTGCACGCTGAACCTGCTGCAGGGCACCGGGCTGATGCCCCGGCTGGAGGGTGCCATGCTGTTCCTGGAGGACGACGCGGCCGGGGACATCCATGAATTCGCCCGCAACCTCGCCGCGCTGCTGCAGCGCCCCGACGCCGCCGGCATCACCGGTCTTGGGATCGGCCGCTTCCAGCAGGATTCGGACGTCACCCGCTCAATGCTCCAACAAGTGGTGGACAAGCATCCGCTGCTTGACTCGGTGCCGGTGGTCGCGAACCTGGACTTCGGGCACACCAGTCCCATGTTCACCCTGCCCATCGGCGGCCAGGCCCGGCTCGCGGCAACACCGGCCCAGGGGCAGCCGGACAGGGTGCAGCTGCGGTTCGCG
>NZ_BAXF01000530.1:0-1438 GCF_001310435.1 Arthrobacter sp. JCM 19049
CTTGGTGCGCCGCTTGGACTTGAACGGCAGGTAGATGTCCTCCAGCTCGGCCTTCGTGGTGGCCGCGGCGATGGCGGCGGCCAGCTCGTCGGTGAGCTTGCCCATCTCCTCGATCGCCTGGTGCACCGCGACCCTGCGGTCCTCCAATTCGCGCAGGTAGCGCAACCGCTCCTCGAGCAGGCGCAGCTGGGCGTCGTCCAGCGTGCCGGTCACTTCCTTGCGGTAGCGGGCGATGAAGGGCACCGTGGATCCGGAGTCCAGCAGTTCGATGGCCGCCTTGACCTGCCAGGTCTTCACCTGCGTGGTGGCGGAAAGCTCCTCGGCCAGGCGCTGGATAATTCGTTGTTCTGCACTGCTCACCGATCCATTGTGCACCACCGGGTTCACGGCTTGGATGATCGACTCGGCTCTCATTCAGCTGATCCCCAACGTTGCCTATTAAAGTGGTTTTCCATGGGGAAAGAGCACACACGCAAAGTACTGGGAACGGCCGCACTCGCACTGCTGGCAACCGTGGTCACCGGGTGCTCCATGGTCGAGCAGCAGGCCTCTGAGGCCGTGGGGCAACTCACCGATGCCGCGTCCAAGGAGTTCGTGCGCCAGGCCTGCGCACCGGTACAGGATGGCCAGCTGGAAAACAGTGAGATCAGGGTCCTGACCTCAATGATTGGCGCGATCGACGGAGGCGGCCTGCCGGCCTCAATCATCGATCCGCTCAAGGAGCTGGCCGATCGGGGCGACAGGACGGCGCCCGAAAAAATTGCCAACAGCCTAAAGCAGGCCTGCACCGATGCCGGGGCCTACAGCGGCTAACCGCAAAGACGGCCCACGGGCGCTGGGACCGTCAAAACGGCGGGCCCGGCACCTGCGCGGGACACGGCCGGTGCACCGGCAGTGCCCTGGCTTTTTCCTGCCCTGGCACCGGTGCGGGCAGGCATGGGGTGTGATCTTTGCCTCGGCACGGCGGCGGGACGAGGATGGAAGCTGCCGGGTGCCGCGCCGCAGACGCTACCCGGTTCCCGGATGGATCCTGGCCTAAACTCGTAGACATGGTCCAGATCCCCACTACTTCCAAAGCGCGGCTGGATGCCTGGCTGTGGGCCGTGCGCATCTACAAGACCCGTTCGGCGGCCACCACCGCGTGCCGGGCCGGGCACGTGAAGCTGAACGGCAGCCCGGTGAAGGCCTCCCAGCAGGTGGTGCCCGGGGACCGGCTGCGGGTGCGCAAGGACGGGTTCGACCGCGAGCTGGAGGTCACGGCCCTGATCACCAAGCGGTCGGTGCCCCAGTGGCCACCAAGTGCTACATCGACCACACTGCCCCGCGCGAGAAGCTCGTCATCCCGATGGTTCCGGTCCGCGACCGCGGCACCGGCCGGCCCACCAAGAAGGACCGGCGCGAGATGGAGAAGCTGCGCAGCTCCTGGCAGCAACCCGGC
>NZ_BAXF01000531.1:0-1438 GCF_001310435.1 Arthrobacter sp. JCM 19049
CAGCTTTCCCAGCGCCTGGGCCGAGATGTGCAGGTGGCTACTGCGCCGGGCCGAACCAAGGGTGCCAGCAGTGGTGCGGGGACAGGCGGGGCAGCGCGCCTGGTGCTCAGCGCCCTGCTGGCCGAGGGGTTCTTCCAGGACAAGCTGCGTAGCACCGGCGCCTGGCAGGTGACAACACCGCTGTTGCCCGACGTCATGATCGCGCAATGTTTCCTTGAAAGACTTTTCCAGGCGCTGGAAGAGGCGGCGTGGGTGACGAAAAAAGTCGAAGTTGAGGCCGCTAAGCCGCACGAAGAGATGTGACAGCGACCGGTTGCCAGCGGGTGGGGCCCACTTCCTACGCTGGCAACCATGACGCAGACAACCACACCAAGCCGCCGGCCCCCACGGGCCGCGAAACCCAACGGGCAATGGAAAATTGATGGCCCCACCCCGCTGAACGCCAATGAGGAACTCAAGCAGGCCGATGACGGCTGAACGTGCGCGAACGCATCGAGACGATCTACGCGGTGCACGGCTTTGACTCCATCGACCCCGACGACCTGCACGGACGCTTCCGCTGGTGGGGGCTGTACACCCAGCGCGCCCAGGGCATCCCCGGCGGCAAGACCGCCACCTTGGAACCCCATGAGCTGGAAGATGAATACTTCATGCTGCGGGTGCGCATCGACGGTGGCGCACTGAGCACCGAACAGCTGCGGGTCATCGGGCAGATCTCCCGGGACTTCGCCCGCGACACCGCGGACATCACCGACCGGCAGAATATCCAGCTGCACTGGGTGGACATCGTCAACGTCCCGGAAATCTGGCGGCGGCTGGAAGCGGTGGGCCTGCACACCACCGAGGCCTGCGGGGACGTGCCCCGGGTGATCCTGGGCTCCCCGGTGGCCGGGATCGCCAAGGACGAACTGATCGACCCGACCCCGGTGATCCAGGAAATCGCCCGCCGCTACATCGGCAACCCCCAGTTCTCCAACCTGCCGCGCAAATACAAGACCGCGATCACCGGGCACCCCAGCCAGGACGTGGTCCACGAAATCAACGACTTCGCCTGGTGGGCGTGCAGCACCCGGAACTGGGCACCGGCTACGACCTGTGGGTGGGCGGGGGACTGTCCGCCAACCCGCGCCTGGGTGAGCGCCTCGGCGCGTTTGTCACCCCGGGACAGGCCCCGGACGTCTGGGAGGCGGTCACCTCCATCTTCCGCGACTACGGCTACCGCCGGCTGCGCAACCGGGCCCGGCTGAAGTTCCTGCTGGCCGACTGGGGCCCGGAAAAGTTCCGGCAGGTGCTGCAGGAGGAGTACCTGGGCTACGAGCTGCCCGACGGGCCGCCGGCACCCAAGCCCGAACAGGCCGGGGACCACTCCGGGGTGCATGAACAGCACGACGGGAAGTACTACATCGGGCTGACCGCCCCGGCCGGGCGGGTCTCGGGC
>NZ_BAXF01000532.1:0-1437 GCF_001310435.1 Arthrobacter sp. JCM 19049
TGCGCCTGGTGTTGCCGGCCACGCTGCTGGTGCGGCCCAGCGCGCCGGAGTGGAATCTGGCAATGTGCGATGTGGGGCAGGGGACGCACTGGTGATCAACACCGGCGGGCAGGGCGGGTGGCTGATCGATACCGGTAACCCGGGTTCCGGGGTGCTGCAGTGCCTGGACACCCTGGGGGTCAGGCATCTGGAGAAGGTCTTCATCACCCACGCCCACGAGGACCACATGGGCGCGCTGCCCGAGGTGCTGCAGGCCATCGAGGTGGGAGAGGTGCTCGTCTCGGGCGGGTTCCGCGGCGCGGTACAGGCCCCGCTGCGCGTGCTGCAGCCCGGCGAGCAGCAGCAGGAAGGATCGGTCAGCTTCACCGTGCTGGGCCCGGAACCGGGCCTGCTGCGCGGCGCGTCGGTGAATGACACCTCCCTGGTGCTGCGCGTTGACTTCCAGGCCCAGGGCGGGCCGGTTTCCTTCTTCACCGCCGGGGACATGGAATCCGAGGCGATGTCCCGGCTGCTGACGCCAAACCCACCCCAGGCATCAGCGTGTTGAAGGCCTCCCACCACGGGGCGCGCAACGGCGGCAGCGAACTGATCGAGCGGCTGCACCCGAAATTGCTGCTGATCCCGGTCGGTGCCGGCAACAGCTACGGTCACCCGCATCCGCAGATCCTGGAGGCGGCGAAGCGGGTCGACGCCCAGGTGCTGCGCACCGACCAGCAGGGGACGGTAACCATCACATTTGCCCACGGGCGGGCCACCGCCACCCGGATCGGGGTCCCGGTTCGATAGGATCGTAGCTGGTAGTTCGTCCCCGTGAAGGAGCCTGATGGCACGCGCCCCCAAATCCGCCGGTATCTCCTGGCGCGACTTGACCCCCCAGCCGCTGATCCTGCTTTCGGGCCCCGACGAGTACCTGGCCTCCCGGGCCTTTGACACGCTGCGCCAGCAGGCCGCCCAGCGCGAGGGGATCGAGGTCACCCGGCTCTCGGCCTCCAGCTATGAGCCCGGCGAACTGCTGATGGCCACCAGCTCCTCCCTGTTCGCCTCGGCGAACCTGGTGGAGATTACGGACCTGGCCTCCATGAACGAGGTGTTCGTGCGCGACGCGCTGGCCTACCTGAAGGACAGCGCACCGGAGAACGTGCTGATCATGCACCACTCGGGTCAGCGCGGCAAGAAGCTGATCGATGCCCTGAAGCAGGCCGGGGCGGTGGTGGTTGACTGCCAGCCGCTGAAGCGCGATGCGGACAAGATCGACTTCGTCACCAATGAATTCAAGGCCGCCAAGCGGCGCATCACCAACGACGCGGTCAAGGCCCTGGTCGCCGCGGTCGGCTCCTCACTGGCCGAGTTGGGGGCCTCCTGCCACCAGCTGATCGCCGACACCACCGGCACCGTGGACCAGGACGTGGTCGACCGCTACTACGGCGGACGGGTGGA
>NZ_BAXF01000533.1:0-1433 GCF_001310435.1 Arthrobacter sp. JCM 19049
GCCGCGGAGATGTCCAGCAGGATCGTCAGGTCCGGGGCCAGCCCGTCGGTGGCGAACCGGTTCACGGCCGCCACCTGCTCGATCCCCAGACCGCGCCCAATGCCCTGGTAGGCCCAGGGAGGAATCCACGAAGCGGTCGGTGACCACGTGGGTGCCCGAACGCAGGTGCGGCAGGATGAACTGGTTGACGTGGGCGGCGCGGGCCGCGGCGTACATCAGCGCTCGGTGCGTTCATCGATCTGCCCGTGCCCGTGCTCGAGCACCAGGGAGCGCAGCTTCTCCCCGATGTCGGTGCCCGCCCGGTTCCCGGGTGATGACCACCGGGGCGCCGCCGCGGGCCAGGGCCTGGTGCAGCAGGCGCAGCTGGGTAGACTTGCCGGCGCCGTCACCGCCTTCAAAGGCAAGGAACAGGCCACGCGCGGAACTGGGGGATGCGGTACTCACCCGTCTAGCCTAACGAAGATCGGGGCCCGGATTGCCCGGGCTGGCCGCAGAAGTCGTCACGCTCACTGTGCCCGGCGGTGAAACATGCTGCAATGCTGCTGCTTCGCTTCCCGGCCCGGGCGTAATCTTGGCGCTATGAGCCAACCAAGACCCCGCACACCGACCCCGAACAGTGGAGCGCCCACACCCTGGCGGTGGCCGGCGCCCGGCCCGAGGCCGTGAACAACGCCCCGGTGAACCATCCGGTGACCTTCACCTCCACCTTCCATTCACAGGCGGTGGCCGGCAGCGGCGACCGGGTCTACGCCCGCTTCGCGAACCCCAGCTGGGACGGGTTTGAGCAGCTGCTGGGCCAGCTGGAGCTTGCCACGCTCCCGGCGCTGGTCTACTCCTCCGGGATGGCGGCGATCGCCGCGGCCCTGTCACTGGTTCCGCGCGGGGGCACCCTGGTGCTGCCGCGGCACTCCTACAACGGTTCGCTCTCGCTGCTGGCCCAGATGGAGGCGGCTGGGGACGTGGTAGTGCGCCCGATCGACATCACCGACACCGCCGCCGGCATCGCGGCGCTGCAGGGCGCCGATGCGCTGTGGCTCGAGTCCCCGACCAACCCGATGCTGGAGGTGGCCGAGCTGCCCGTGCTGCTGGCCGCCGCGGCCGAGCACGGTGTGCTCAGCCTGGTGGACAACACGTTCGCCACCCCGCTGCTGCAGCGCCCGCTGGGCCTGGGCGCGGACGTGGTGGTGCATTCGGTGACCAAGTCGCTCTCCGGACATTCCGATGTGGTCCTTGGCGCGGCGGTGACCTCCAACCCGCAGCTGCGGGAGAAGCTGCACGCCTACCGCACCCTGCACGGGGCGATCGCCTCACCCATGGACGTGTTCCTGGCGCTGCGCGGGATGCGCACGCTCTCGGTGCGCCTGGAACGGGCCCAGTCCAACGCCCAGTTCCTGGCCGAACAGCTAGAGGCCCACCCGGCGGTCGGCGCCGTG
>NZ_BAXF01000534.1:0-1421 GCF_001310435.1 Arthrobacter sp. JCM 19049
GGCCCGCGCAGGCGCGCAGCTGCCGGCCACCGATGCGGTGGTGCTGCACACCGCCAACCGGGCCCGGGTCATCATCCGTCCCTCCGGCACCGAACCGAAACTCAAGTGCTACATCGAGACCATCGTGTCGGTGGATCCAGGAGCCCCGGTGGGCGCACTGCGTGAGCAGGCTACCGCCGAGTGCGTGGCCATCAAGGCCGAGCTCGCCGAATTTTTCGCCGACAGCTAGCCCCCACCCGCAGGTCCTGAAGACCCCACGATTTCACAGTTCGCTTTTAGTGTTCGGCTGCGGTCCTTGGACCCCAGCCCCGACGATTGGCAAGGATGATCATGACCGAACTTTCCGCCCAGGACATTGCCGGGTACATCGACCACACGCTGCTGGCGCAGAACGCCTCCCGGGAGCAGATCGTGCAGATCTGCACCGAGGCCAAGCAGTACCACTTCAAGTCGGTGTGCGTGAACCCGCTGTGGGTTTCCACCGTTGCCCGTGAGCTGGCCGGCAGTGACGTGCTCACCTGCTCGGTCATCGGCTTCCCATTGGGGGCCAGCACCACCGAAACCAAGGTGTTTGAGGCCAAGCAGGCGATCTCCGACGGCGCGAACGAAATTGACATGGTCATCGACGTGGCCGCCGCGCTACGCGGGGATGGGGACGCGCTGGTCAACGACATCTTCGCGGTCGCCCAGGCAGTGCATGAGGGCGGGGCGATCTTGAAGGTCATCATTGAAACCGCCCTGCTGGACGAGTCGGCCAAGGTGCTGGCCTGCACCTCCGCCAAGTCCGCGGGCGCCGACTTCGTGAAGACCTCCACCGGCTTCTCCACCGGCGGGGCCACCGTGGAGGATGTGGAGCTGATGCGCCGCACCGTGGGCGAACAGATGGGCGTCAAGGCCTCCGGCGGGTGCGCACCCTGGAAACCGCGCGGGCCATGATCGCCGCCGGCGCCACCCGTCTTGGGTCCAGCTCAGGAGTTGCTATCCTAGAGGGAGGACAAGGCGGGACCGGCTACTAACCGGCCGCAGGTTTTCGTTCCACAAGGAGAAATAGTGTACTCGAACGACAAGAACGTCTCCCACTCCGGCGAGGGTCGCCTGGTTGGCAACGTCATCAGCTTTGTGATCTTCTTCGTCATGTTCGCCGGTGGCATCTACGCCCTGTCGTTCTGGTCGCTGGACAACGCCTGGATCCCCTCGATCCTGTGCTTCGCCCTGGTCTCCCTGGCTTCGCCATTCCGATGCACCTGATGGGGCGCGCCGACTCGGCCGAAGTCACCATGCACCAGAACGACTAAGACCTGCCGCGACGTTAGTCACCGCACCGGCAAAAAGGTGGGTGGATCCGCACGGATCCATCCACCTTTTTTCGTTCCCCGGTGCGTGGGCCTACCGCCCGGTCCGGCCGGCGCGCGGGCCGGCAG
>NZ_BAXF01000535.1:0-1419 GCF_001310435.1 Arthrobacter sp. JCM 19049
GGCGAGCAGCATCATCGCCCGGGACTGGTGCGGGGTGATGCCGTGCGGGTCCAGGGCCAGGCGTGTCTGCCGCCTCACAGACCGGGCCGCACGGTGGAAGAGGGAGGCCAAGTCGGGCTGTGTTTTCGCATCGGGCATGGATTCAGAATATGGCAGTGCCGCCAAGAAATTCAAGATGCAGCCACATAGTGAGGTTACCTCTGTTATTATTGGGTGGTAAGTTTTCCCGCACCCAGGAGGCGGACATGAGCCAAACCCATCGGGCAGCGCCCGGAACCGAGCGCGCCGGCGGATCCAACCGCGAACGCAAGCTGCGCCAGGACCGCGCCCAGCTTGAGCAGCACCCGGTCTCGCTGCGCCGCATCGGGGCCCTGTTCGCCCCGCACCGCGCCACGCTGATCGTGGTGGTGCTGCTGATCGTAGCCTCCTCGCTGATCGGGCTGGCCCAGCCGTTCATCGTGCGCGAGCTGATCGACCACGCCATTCCGCAGCAGGACGTGCGCGCGCTGGTGCTGGGTGCCGCCGGGCTGGTGGGGGTTGCGGTGATTACCGCGCTGTTCGGGGTGATCCAGACCTGGCGGGCCACGCTGATGGGGCAAAAGGTCATGCACGGGCTGCGCACCTCGTTGTTCAGCCACCTGCAGCGCCAGTCGCTGGCGTTCTTCACCCGGTCGCGCTCCGGGGAGGTGCAGTCCCGGCTCATTAACGACGTGGGCCAGATGCAGTCCGTGGTCACCAACTCGGCGACCACCATCGCCTCCAACCTGACCACGGTGGTCGCCACCGCGGCGGCGATGGTCGCCATCTCCTGGCGGTTGAGCCTGATCTCCCTGGTGGTGCTGCCCCCGGCCATCATCCTCGCCCGCCAGGTCGCCCAGCTGCGCCGCCGGATCACCGCCCGGCGGCAGGCCGAAATGTCCACGCTCACCTCATTGATCGAGGAGCGGCTGAGCATCTCCGGGGTGCGCCTGGCCAAGCTGATGGGAACCACCGCCGCGGACGGCGCCCGCTTCTCCGAATCCAGCGCCCGGCTGATCGACCTGGAAATGCGCAGCCAGCTGGCCGGACGCTGGCGCATGGCCACCATGTCGGTGATCTTCGCGGTGGTGCCGGCGCTGCTCTACCTGGCCGCCGGGCTGCCGGCCACCTCCGGTGGGATGACCATCGGCACGCTGGTGGCCTTCACCGGGCTGCAGGCCGGGATCTTCCGCCCGGTCATGGGCTGATGAGCGTCTCGGTGCAGTGGGTTTCCGCCCTGGCGCTGTTCAGCCGGGTCTTTGAGTACCTGGATACCGACCAGGCGCTGCCGTTGCCGGAGCGGCCCGTGCGCCTGGAGCCGGCGCGGGTGCGCGGACAGGTGCGTCTGGAGAACGTTGGATTCCGCTACCCGCAGGGGCACCAGGACACGCTGCGTGGGAT
>NZ_BAXF01000536.1:0-1412 GCF_001310435.1 Arthrobacter sp. JCM 19049
CCGAACGCGTCGCCCTGGCCACCAACGCCTTCCCCTCGCTGCTGGCCCGGCACCGGCTGCACACCATCCCGGTCTACGACTACGCGCTGATGACCGAACCGCTCAGCCCCGGGCAGCGGGCGGCGCTGGGCTGGGAGAAGCTGGTGGGCCTGTCCGACATGAACAACCGCTTCCACTACGTGCGCCCCACCATTGACGCCGAGGGCGGTTTCCGGCTGCTCTACGGCGGCTACGACGCGCTCTACCATTTCGGCGGGCGGATCCGCTCCAGCTACGACCGCTCCGAGGCGACCTTCGAAAAGCTGGCCGCCCACTTCCTGGGCAGCTTCCCGCAGCTGGGCCAGGTGCGCTTCTCCCACGCCTGGGGCGGGGCGATCGACACCTGTTCACGCTTCTTCGCATTCTTCGACAGCGCCTACGGCGGGAAGGTGGCCTACTCGGCCGGCTACACCGGCCTGGGGGTGGGGGCCACGCGCTTTGGGGCGAAGGTGATGCTGGACCTGCTTTCGGGGAAGCCGACCGAGCTGACCGGACTTGAGATGGTGCGCCGCAAGCCGATCCCGTTCCCGCCCGAACCGGCCGCCTGGCTCGGGGTGAAGCTGATGACCGGGCAGCTGGCCCGCGCCGACCGCAACCAGGGCCAACGCTCCCTGTTCCTGAAGGCCATGGACAAGCTCGGCATGGGTTTCGACTCCTAGAACTTCGCGCCGGCACCGGCCCGCGGCCGGACCCATTAACGACCACCCCCAGGAAAGGGACCCCAGATGCACAGCTACGACTTCCCCCACGGCCACCAGTTCATCAACGGCGCATGGTGCCGCGGCGGCGGCCAACGGGTGGAGCGGATCAATCCCGCCACCGGCACCGTCCTGGAAACCATCGACTACGCCAGCGCCGAGGACGTGGAGGATGCGGTGCGCGCGGCCCACACCGCCTTCGGGTCCTGGTCGCGGCTGACCCCCGCCGAACGCTCCGGGCACCTGCTGGCGCTGGCGCGCGAACTGGAATCCCGGGCCGAACTGCTGGCCGCGGTGGAAACCGCGCAGACCGGCAAGAGCATCCGCATGTCCACCGAGTTCGACGTGCCCGGCTCCATCGACAACGTGAACTTCTTCGCCGGGGCGGCGCGCCACCTGCAGGGCCTGGCGGCCGGGGACTACGCCGGGAACTCCACCTCAATGGTGCGCCGCGAGCCAGTCGGGGTCATCGGTTCGATCTGCCCTGGAACTACCCGCTGCAGATGGCCGCGTGGAAGATCCTGCCAGCGATCGCCGCCGGGAACACCATCGTGCTCAAGCCCAGTGAGCTCACCCCCGGCACCACGCTGCTCTTCGCCGAGGCCGCCCACGCCGCCGGGCTGCCGGCCGGGTGATCAACGTGGTGGTCGGTCCGGGGCCGAGCGTGGGTGGAAC
>NZ_BAXF01000537.1:0-1411 GCF_001310435.1 Arthrobacter sp. JCM 19049
CTGATGCCGCGGCCCCGGTTGGGCCCGGCGGCGGCGCGCTTTGCCTGAGGTGACGGGTCCGACCTTGGAAAACGGTTCGGGCGGTGGTGCGGCCTGCTGGTCCGGTGCTGGGCAACCATGACCTTATTGTGCGCCCCTTTACGGGGAAAGGAACCGGTGGACCGGGGATATTTTTCTCGGGAACCGGCCAGGCGTTAACGACCGAACCCCACCGGCGCTCCGGGCCGTGAGGCCGGTGCCGGTGGGGTTCGAAGGCTGGGTGAGCGGGTGTGGTCTAGCGGTAGCCGGCCTGCCGGGCGGCGCGGCGCTGGGCAATGTACTGGCTGGAAGGACGCAGCCAGGAGCACACGACGCCGGCGATGCCCAGCAGCACGCTGGCCACGTAGGCGGTGGTCAGCATTCCCACGTCCGCGGCATTGGCGTACATGGCGATGGTCGGCACCACGCTCAGCAGGCCCAGCAGCGACAGGGCGGCCAGGATGGTGGCGATGATGCGCATGGCGTTCACGCCGCGGCCAACGAAGAAGCCAACCAGGAAGTAGGCGATCAGGGTCAGGACAATCGAGACCATGGTGAAGGCGGTCATCGCCCCGGAAATCGCGTTCATCATCTGGTCGGGGTTCTCCAGCATCTGCTGCAGCTGCGGGTCATTGCCCAGGCTCGGATCCGCTTCCATCTGGCGGCGCAGTTCGGACTGGAACAGGTCCCACTCCGAACGGATGATGCCGGCGAAGAACTGGGTGCGGTCCAGCAGCCAGCTGCTCAGGGCCGAGACCACACCGGCGGCCAGGATCAGCCAGAACGCCAGCTGCAGGGTGCGGGGACGCTCTGCCGGGGGCTGCACCGGAGCGTACCCGCCGGCTGGCGGGTAGGCGTACTGCGGGGGCTGGGCATAGGGATTGGATTGTTGCGAAGGATCCGGCTGCCCGTACGGGTTGGAGCCGTACGCCGGGGGCTGGGGCGCCGCACCCCCGTAGGGGTTGTAGGGCGTGGAACCCTGCGGCTGGTCGCCGGGCTGGTTCGGGTCAGTGGAACTCATGGGAACTTCCTTCATGCGACTGCTGGATTATCTACACAACCCTAGTGGATGGGGGTTTGCGCCGGACACCTCCGAAAGGATGGTTTTTGTATATGCGAATCCCATGCGCAGGCTGTGAAAACTTGAGTGTGGCCACAATCCGACGGTTTTCCCGAAAATCTTTGAGAGAATGAGTCCATGCCTAAATCGACCGTCCATTTGCTGCGCCATGGGGAAGTGCAGAACCCCGATCGCATCCTCTACGGGCGGATCCCCGGTTACGGGTTATCCGAACTGGGAATGGAAATGGCCGAACGCGCCGGAAAGTACTTCGGCGAGCAGGCCGCGGAGGGCGCGAAACTGGTGCGCCTGGTCGCCTCCCCGCTGCTGCGG
>NZ_BAXF01000538.1:0-1413 GCF_001310435.1 Arthrobacter sp. JCM 19049
CAACCGGGACGCCGCAGGAAACCGAGCCGGAGCCAGCGCCGACCGCAGTCCTTCTCCCTGGCGTTGACCGGCGACGTGCTGCTGCACCCGCGGCTGTTGCGCGAGGCGAACACCGGAGGGCAAAAGTACGATTTCTCCCCGCTGCTGGCCGGGCTGGAGCCGTACATCCAGGACGCGGACGCGGCGCTGTGCAACCTGGAAACCCCGATCGGGGTCCCGCCCTACAGCGGCTACCCGATGTTCACCGTCCCGGCGCAGATCGTCACCGACCTGAAGCAGGTCGGCTATGACGGGTGCACCACCGCCACCAACCATACGGTGGACGCCGGCACCGCCGGGGTCAAGCGCACCATCGACACCCTGGAGCAGGCCGGGATGTTCTCCACCGGCTCCTACCGCACCGCCGCGGAGGCCGAGGCACCGCCGATCATGGAGGTCGACGGGGTCAAGCTCGGGGTCATCGCCGGCACCTATTCGCTGAACGGGATGAGCGCGGACACCGACTGGCGGGTGGACACGGACATCTCCGCGGCTTCCCTGATCCAGCGGGCCAAGGATGCCCGCGAGGCGGGGGCGCAGGTCTTGGTGGCCGCCGTGCACGACGGCGCGGAGTACACCAACCGCCCCACCGCCGAGCAGCGCAAGCTCGGCCGGGCGTTGGCCGCCTCCGGTGCGTTCGACTTCATCTACATGCACCACACCCACTCGGTGCTGCCCATCGAAAAGCACAAGGGCACCTGGATCGTGTATGGGCTGGGCAACTCGGTGGCCAAGCACGCCACCCCGACCGTGCTGAACCGGGAGGCATCAGCGTCAAGGCCACGTTCACCCGGCAGCAGGACGATGACTGGTCGGTGAGCGAACTGGCCTGGGTGCCGCACTTCTTGACCGAGGACCCGGTGCGCTGGTGCCAGGTCGCCGAGGCCAGCCGGTGCGTGGAGGACGGGCAGGCCGAAGCCAGCCGGGAACGCAGCACCAAGACCGTGGACGCCTACGGGGCGTTCAAGGACGGACTGGTGCCCTGGGAACCGGCCGGCACCAGGTAGCACCCGGCGGCGCCAGGGAACTGCGCCCCATCTCGCCAGCGGCACTCACCGGGCGGGGGACTATCCGATCCGCGGCGTTGCCCTCGTCGGCCCTCATGGCCCAGGTGGGCGTTGGTGGGCCCTGGTGGACCCTAGTGCCCGAAGCTCTCCGAATCCTGGCGGGCGTGCTTGCCGGTGTCCAGCGAATTGATCCGCTCGATCTCCGCGTCAGTCAGCTCGAAGTCGAAGATGTCCAGGTTCTGCTGCTGCCGCTGGGGGTGCGCGGACTTCGGGGCGGCGGCGATGCCCTGCTGTACGTGCCAGCGCAGCGTCACCTGGGCCGGGGTCTTGCCGTACTTCTGCGCCGGCTCGGTCAGGGCCGGGTTGT
>NZ_BAXF01000539.1:0-1407 GCF_001310435.1 Arthrobacter sp. JCM 19049
CGATCAGCGGGGTCGAGCCCACTCGGCGACGGTCAGCGCCACCGCCTCGCGGATCGGTTCCAGGGATTCGTCGGTCAGTTCGGGCAGGGCCGCGACCTGTTCGGCGGTGCGCACCGGCTCACTAAGCACCGGGCCGACCCCGGGGACAATGTCCACCCCGATTCCGGCCAGGCGCAGCGGAATGACGATGTCGGAGAAGAAGATTGCCGCGTCCACCTTGTGCCGGCGCACCGGCTGCAGGGTGATCTCACTGGCCATCGCCGGGTTCAGGCACGAATCGAGCATCGTGGTGCCCTCACGCAGTTCGCGGTATTCGGGCAGCGAGCGCCCGGCTTGGCGCATGAACCACACCGGGGTGCGGCGCGGGGTGCCGCCGCGCAGGGCGGTAATCAGGTCGGAATTACTCGTACGTCCATCAACCATCGGATGGTGTGCAGGCAGGGTCATGTGCCCAATTCTGCCAATCTTGGCGACAAATGCCCACCCCGCCGGGTGAGCATGCTCACGAGGTGAGCAAGATAACCTCTACAACGTGTCGAAAAACCTCTATAACTCGTCGAAAACTTTTCTACAAAATGTCGAAAACGACCTCGAGGATAGGTTCACCTTCGTTGTCGAAACAGGTACCCAGGCCTAATCTAGGTATCACTGTGGTTTACCTATCTCTCGTTGCATCTCACTCGCAGCTCGATCTGGAAACCGTGGCACAGCTCAGCGCCGCGGCCACCGAGCTGGCTCCCGCGACCCTTCAGGCCTGCGACAACATCAACGGCACCGTGGTGTTATCCACCTGCAACCGGTTCGAAATCTACGCCGATGTCGCCTCCCCGCTCTCCGCGGCCACCGAACTGGTTCACCAGCTCTCCTCCCACAGCGGCGTACCCGCCCACCTGCTGGACAGCAAGCTGCTGCGCTTCGAGGGACGCGCGGTCATCGACCACCTCTTCTCCGTGGGCGCGGGACTGGACAGCGCCGTGGTCGGTGAACGCGAAATCGCCGGACAGGTGCGCCGCGCCCTGACCCAGGCCCAGCAGCAGAAGACCACCACCGGCAACCTCACCCGCCTCTTTGAATCGGCCACCCGCGCCGCCAAGGACGTCGGTTCCCAAACCGCACTGCGCCCAGGGCAAGTCCGTGGTCTCCGTGGCCCTGGACCTGGCCGATGACCTGATGCAGGCCAACCGCTCCTGGCAGGATCAGGAAGTGGTGCTCTTTGGCACCGGAGCCTACGCCGGGGTGACCCTGGCGCTGCTGCGTGAACGCGGCGTGAAGCACATCAAGGTCTACTCCACCTCCGGGCGGGCGGCGGACTTCGCGCAGAAGCGCGGCGTGCAGGCCATCAGCACCGAGGAACTGGAGCAGGCACTGCGCCAGGCCGACGTGCTCGTGGGCTGCAGCGGCAGCGGC
>NZ_BAXF01000540.1:0-1407 GCF_001310435.1 Arthrobacter sp. JCM 19049
CGTCCGCGCCGGAAGGAGCCTGGCCAGCGCCCCCGGCCCCGTCGCCGAAGGTCACCAGCGGACTGCCCACCGGGACCACTTCCCCGGCCTCGGCGTGGATCTGCTCCACCACTCCCGAGTACGGGGAGGGCAGCTCAACCACGGCCTTGGCGGTTTCCACCTCGGCGATCACCTGGTTCAGCTCCACCTGCTCGCCGACCTGGATCTTCCAGTTCAGCACCTCGGATTCGGTCAGTCCTTCGCCCAGGTCGGGCAGCTTGAAAATCTGTGTGGCGTTCATAGGGCACTCACCTGGTGGGCGGATTCGTTGCGGCGCATGACGGTGTCCACGCCGGTCAGGATGCGATCCAGATCCGGCAGGTGGTGTTTCTCCAATCGTGAGGGCGGGTAGGGGATATCGAAGCCGGTGACCCGCACCGGGGCGTGCTCCAGGTAGTCAAAGCAGCGTTCGGTGATCTGGGTGGCGATTTCCGCCCCCATTCCGGCGGTCGGGCCGGCCTCGTGCACGATCACGACCTTGCCGGTGTGCTTCACCGACTGAACCACGGTGTCCATGTCCAGCGGGTCCACGCTGCGCAGGTCAATGACCTCCAGGCTGATTCCCTCATCCTCGGCGGCCTGCGCCGCCTCGGTGATGGTGTACACCGTTGGCCCGTAGCCGATCACCGTCGCGTCCTGTCCGGGGCGAACGATCTTTGCCTTCAACGGACCGGGCTCGGCCGCCTCCCACTCGATCTGGGCGCTTTCGTGGTAGCGGCGCTTGGGTTCAAAAAAGATCACCGGGTCATCACTGGCGATCGCGTGGCGCAGCATCGAGTACGCGTCCTGCACGCTGGAGGGGGCATAGACCCGCAGCCCGGCGGTGTGCGCGAAGTAGGCTTCCGGGGATTCGGAGTGGTGCTCCGGTGAACCGATGCCCCCGCCGTACGGGATGCGCACGGTAACCGGCATCTTCACCCGGCCCCGGGAACGGTAGTGCATCTTGGCCAACTGAGAAACCAGCTGGTCAAAAGCCGGGTAGGTGAACCCGTCGAACTGGATCTCCACCACCGGGCGGTACCCGCGGTAGGCCAGCCCGATCGCGGCACCCACAATCCCGGATTCGGCCAACGGGGTGTCGATCACCCGCTCGGCCCCGAACTCGTCCTTCAGCCCGGCGGTCACCCGGAACACCCCGCCCAGGGTGCCGATGTCCTCGCCCAGCAGCACCACCTTGTCGTCCTGGCTCATCGCATCGCGCAGTGAGCTGTTCAGCGCCTGGATCATTGAGCTGCGGCTCATCGGCCCTCCCCCGTCTCGAAGCCTTCAAGGTATTGCAGGTAGTCATGCTCCGCCTTGGCCAGCGGGGCGTGCTCTTCCGCGTACACGTGCGCGAACAGCGCGGCCGGGTGCGGGTCGGGCATCGAG
>NZ_BAXF01000541.1:0-1406 GCF_001310435.1 Arthrobacter sp. JCM 19049
GGCGGGCATGTGGGTGCGCTCGCCGGTGTACTCCTCCGGGGAGCGCACGTCGATCAGCGGCTTGCCCAGGTGCTCGAGCACCTCGGCAGGTAGGCGCGGATGGCGCTGTCCTCGCGCTCCACCACCGGGTATTCGGTGGGCTGCACGGTGGGGGTCTGCGTGCTCAGCTCCCGGCCCTCGGCGATCCACTTGTCCCGTCCGCCGTCCATCAGGCGCACGTCCTCGTGGCCGAACAGGGTGAAGACCCACAGCGCGTAGGCGGCCCACCAGTTGGACTTGTCCCCGTAGAGCACCACGGTGCTCTGGCGGGTGATGCCCTTGGCGCTCATCAGCGCGGCGAAACCCTCGCCATCCACGTAGTCGCGGGTGACCTCGTCGTTCAGTTCGGTGTGCCAGTCGATCTTCAGGGCCCCGGGAATGTGCCCGGTGTTGTACAGCAGGATGTCTTCGTCCGATTCCAGCACCACCAGCCCGTCGCTGCCCAGGTGGTCGGCGACCCACTGGGTGGAGACCAGCCGTTCGGGGTGGGCGTACTGGGCGTACGCTGGGTTCGTGTCGATGGGGAGCGACATGCGGCGTTCACTTTCCTAACTGCTTGGTTCGCTGGTTGGAGCGCTGACGCCCGGATGCGGGCAGCAGCCTCGACTCCCTATCTAGGTTAGTCCCCGCCGTAATATTTCGCGCCGTCATACGTCACATCCGGCCACAATCCCCACCACGGTTCGGGGTAAACTGGCCGATGGACCAGCCCGCCGGTCGAGCAGGGCACACTTGAGCACGCTTGGGCACACGAGCACGGGATTGAAGGACTTTATGGAGCGCATGGCCACGATTACCCACCTGACGGAAACGACACCGAACGTCTCCGTCGAGGAGCTGCTGGCCGGGTTCCACCCCTCCTACCGCTTCGGCGAGGTGTCCTTCAACACGTACCATCCGGATCCCTCCCAGCCCTCCCAGGCCGAGGCGGTGACCAAGCTCAAGGCGTTCGCGGACTCCATCGGCAAGAACCCGAAGCTCGGTGTTCGCCAAGCTGTTCGGCAAGGCCAAGACCACCAAGAACGGGATCTACCTCGATGGCGGGTTCGGCGTGGGCAAGACCCACCTGTTGGCCTCGCTGTGGCATGCCGCCCCGGGGCCGAAGGCGTTCGGCACGTTCGTGGAGTACACGAACCTGGTCGGGGCGCTCTCCTTCCGCCAGACCGTGGACGTGCTCAGCCAGTACAAGCTGGTGTGCATCGACGAGTTCGAGCTCGATGACCCGGGGGACACCGTCCTGATGAGCCGACTGATGCGCGAGCTCTCCGACGCCGGGGTCAAGCTGGCCGCCACCTCCAACACGCTGCCCGGGGCGCTGGGGGAGGGGCGCTTCGCCGCCGTGGACTTCCAGCGCGAAATCAAGGCAC
>NZ_BAXF01000542.1:0-1400 GCF_001310435.1 Arthrobacter sp. JCM 19049
CCCCGCTGTGCTGGTTGTAGGCCGCCACCCCGGCCTCGGCACGCACCGAGAGCCGGTGGATGGCCGCGTTCATCTGGCGCCGCCACGAATATAGCAGCAGGTCCTCGATCGGGCCGATCAGCTGAGGCAGGATGTTGACCAGTTCTCGCCGGGCCTGCCGGTCGCTCATCGACTGGTTCGTGACCATGTCCTCGATCAGCGCCTCGACCTGCCAGACCACCATCCGGTCGGTCATCTGCCCCACCGAGCGCATCAGCGAGATCGCGGTTTCCTCGGTGAGCTTGCCCTCGCGCACCAGCCCGACCATCGACTTCAGCGCCTCCTCGTCGCGCTGGGTGAAGAACACCTCGTCGTCCCCCAGCTCCGGGAAGCCCATGGCCCGCCACAGCTTGCGGGCCGAGAGCAGGGAGATCCCGGCCTCGGCGGCCACCTCGCGGCGCTTGAACTCACGCTTGCCGCCCAGCAGGCGCTGCTCCAGGGCGGCAACGGTTTCCTTGATGCCGGCCGGGGCCTGGGCCGGGACCTGCAGCGGGTTCTCCATGGCCTGGGCCAGCTCCTGGATCGGGTCGGCCTCCAGGCGGATCTTGGGCAGCGCTGGGTGCGCGCTCCAGAGCGGCGTCGCTGGCCGCCTGCGGGGTTTCGCTGCGGGAAGGGCTAGTGTGCTCGGAGCTCATCGATCATTCCCCTCACCGGCCGCGGTCCCAAAGGGTCCGGCCACTTGGTTGTTCCCACCCATGTTCTGCAGCGCCTCGATGGCCAGCCGGCGGAAGGAGGTCACCGCCGGAACATGGGGAATCCTGACATAGCCGTGGTTCAGCACCACGTCCAACGTGCCCGGCCGCTGTGCCGGGTTCTTCTTCTTGCGGGTGTGGGCCAGCAGGTCGCGCACCGTGTACAGCCCCACCGACTGCAGCTGGCCGCCGCTGCGCGGGGTGCGGAACAAGATCCGCTCGGTGGTCAGCACGATCCGCGAGCGCAGCCAGCCGATCCACGGGGCAACGCACCAGATGCCCACCAGCAGGAACCACAGCAGCACGAACAGCCAGGAAAGCACCCCGGCGTTGGGAGCAATCCACCCGGGAAGCTGCTGGCGCGAGAGGTAGCCGAGGATAAAGGCGAAACTTCCGGTGAGGATCAGCAGGGTGATGAACGGCTGGCGCAGCACCCGGGAGTGCACACGGGTCTTGATGATCACGCGCTCGTTCTGGTGTAGCGGTAGCTTCATGATGGCCGTGCCGGCACCTCCTCGCTTGCCTTGTGCTGCCTGCCTTCAGCGGTTGCAGTTCCCCGAAAAACCGGGGGTCCCGTATTCCATACTAGTCCCGCGCCCCCCACCGGTTTGGCTCCGGGGCCGGCGCACCGCCTAGGCGTACTGCCCGTCGCTGCGCCGCACATGGTGC
>NZ_BAXF01000543.1:0-1393 GCF_001310435.1 Arthrobacter sp. JCM 19049
CGTGCAGGCCTCCTGGGCACGCACCGCCCCGCGCGAACGCGCCGAGATCCTGCGTCGCGGCTTCGACCTGGTGACCGAACGCGCCGAGGACTTCGCGCTGCTGATGAGCCTGGAAATGGGCAAGCCGCTGGCCGAGGCCCGCGGTGAGGTGACCTACGGCGCCGAGTTCCTGCGCTGGTTCTCCGAGGAGACCGTGCGCCACTACGGTCGCTACATCACCACCCCGGAGGGCAAGAACAAGGTCCTGGTGCAGCACAAGCCGGTCGGCCCGTGCCTGCTGATCACCCCCTGGAACTTCCCGCTGGCCATGGCCACCCGCAAGGTCGCCCCGGCGATCGCCGCCGGGTGCACCATGGTGCTCAAGCCCGCCAAGCTCACCCCGCTGACCTCCCAGCTGTTCGCCGCCACCATGATCGAGGCCGGCCTGCCCGCAGGCGTGCTCAACGTGGTCTCCGGGGCCTCGGCCTCGAAGATCTCCGCACCGCTGATGGCCGATGACCGCCTGCGCAAGGTTTCCTTCACCGGCTCCACCCCGGTGGGCAAGCAGTTGCTGAAGGACGCCGCGGACAAGGTGCTGCGCACCTCGATGGAGCTGGGCGGCAACGCCCCGTTCATCGTGTTCGAGGACGCCGACCTGGACGCCGCAGTGGAAGGCGCCATGGCCGCGAAGATGCGCAACATGGGCGAGGCCTGCACCGCCGCGAACCGTTTCCTGGTCCACGAATCGGTGGCCAAGCAGTTCACCGAGAAGTTCGCCGCCGCCATGGGCAAGCTCAAGCCCGGACGCGGCACCGAACCGGACAGCACCGTCGGCCCGCTGGTCGAGGAGAAGGCCGTGAAGGAAGTGCACTCGCTGGTTGAATCCGCCGTGGCCGAAGGTGCCACCGCGGTGGTCGGCGGCGCCCCCGTCGATGGCCCGGGCTTCTTCTACCAGCCCACCGTGCTGGCCAACGTGCTGAATGACTCGGCGATCCTCTCCCAGGAGATCTTCGGCCGGTCGCCCCGGTGACCACCTTCTCCACGGAGGAGCAGGCCATCAAGCAGGCCAACTCCACCGAATACGGTCTGGCCTCCTACATCTACTCGCGTGACTTCAACCGCCTGCTGCGGGTGGCCGAGCAGATCGAATTCGGCCTGGTCGGCTTCACGCCGGGGTGATCTCCAACGCCGCGGCACCGTTTGGCGGCGTGAAGCAGTCCGGCATGGGCCGCGAGGGCGGCGCCGAGGGCCTGGACGAGTACACCTCCGTGCAGTACATCGGCATCGCCGACCCGTACGCCGCGAAGTAGTCGCACCCAAAACACCGCTGTGGCGGGTGGCCGGCCTATGGGTCCGGCCCCCCGCCACGGTTGTTTAAACCCGGATCCCTGGTGCCGGCGTGCCGCGCAGCGAG
>NZ_BAXF01000544.1:0-1393 GCF_001310435.1 Arthrobacter sp. JCM 19049
GCACCGCCGCGTAGGTGCGTTCCAGGGCCTCGGGGGCGAACCGCCCGGTGGCGTCCACGCCCTGGCCCAGGCGCACGATCTGCATGCGCCGCTCTACATCGGCCAGCTGCACGCCGTCGGCGCCCTGGCTGGCCTCGGCGATCAGCAGCCTGATGGAATTGGTGCCGCAGTCGATCCCGGCTACCCGCATTAGCTCTCCTCCCCTGCCGCCTGTCGTTCGGCCCGCTTGCGGGCACGCTCGGCGCGTTTGACTTCCGGATCCACCGCCTGGGTCTTTACGTGCCGGGAGCGGTCCCGGCTGGGGGCCGGGCCCTTCGTGTCCCAGGCCCCGGTGCAGTAGCACACGTCCTTGGTCCACCATTCGGCGATCCCGGCCAGCGCCTCGTCACCCAGCGGGTTGACCCCTTCCCCGGCGGCCAGGGAATGGCCGACCAGCACGTGCAGGCACTTCACCCGGGTGGGCATGCCTCCGGCCGAGACCCCGGCGATCTCCGGGACCTCACCGGTGCCCGAACGCCGACCAATCGCGTCCCGGTTGGCCAGGTAGGATTCGTGGGCTTCGCGGTAGGCGGCGGCCAGCTGCGGGTCCTGCCCGAGCCGTTCGTTCATCTGGTTCATCACCCGGCGGCCTCCAGGCGGGAAACGGCCGAGGTGATCACCGGGTGGGTCAGGTAGTAGGTGGTGGGGAAAGGGATGCCGGGAGGACAGCCGCGGGGCGGTGGTGGCCACCAGCGGGTTGCCGCATACGCAGCGCGCCCCGATCTCCACCACGTCGCGCACCGGACGGTTCAGCTGCCGGCTGAGGGTTTCCAGGTCCTTCTCGCTGGGGGTACGCCCGGCGGCGTCCAGGGCCTCATGAATTCGCTGGTTGCTCACGTCTCACTGCTCTTCCGCTTGCGTCGTAGGTCTTGGGTCCGCAACAAAGGGGACTTCGGGTCATTCGGGGCCGGTGGCGGCGGGCCGGCGCAGGGCCGGGGACCGGTTTGGTCAGTCGGTGGCCGAACGGCGCACCGAGTCCAGCAGGGCGTCGACCCAGGCAGTTCCTGGCGCACCTCATAGGTGCTGCCGTTGGCCTGTTCGTCCTCCTGCGCGGAGGGCCGTTCCCCGACCACCATGTACACCCGCTCACCGGGCATCACCAAGTTTATCCGGTCGCGGGCCTGCTGCTTGATGTACAGCGGGTCGTCCCAGCGGGCGATCTCCTCTTGCAGCGCGTCGCGTTCGGCCTCCATGGCGGTGATCGAAGCGCGCAGCTCGTTGATCTCCTGCATCTGGGCGCGGTAGTGGTTCACCGTGGGCACCAGCATCACCGCGAAGAAGGCGAGCACCACCAGCAGGGCGGCGACGCGTCCGGAGAAGCGGTGCGCGGCCACCGGCTCCCCGCCGGGTTCGG
>NZ_BAXF01000545.1:0-1387 GCF_001310435.1 Arthrobacter sp. JCM 19049
CCGGCGAGCGCCGCTGGCGCGGACGCGGCTGGAGCCCCATGGACAGTGGATCTACCTCTAGATCCCCAGGGGAGATGCCGGGACCGGGCCTCACCGGTGGATGTGCGCCGATCCAGCGGCTTCTGGTCGCTAGCCGTCGGCAATGACGGGACCTTCGGTGCGGCCCTTCCCCGGCAGGGGTCAGTAGCTCTTCCCCCCGGGGTTCGCTTGCCTACTGTGGGGGTATGAACAAGCCTGCCCCGCCAACCATCAGCGCCATTACCCTCGGGGTGCGTGATGTGGGTGTCTCCCTGAAGTTCTACACCGAGGGCCTGGGCTTTGAGCTGGTGCAGCCGGCCCATGAGCAGATCGCGTTCGTGCGGGCCGGGCACGGCTGATGCTGGCGCTGTGGGATGTGGCGCAAATGCCCAGCGAGTACGGCAGGTGGGGCATTCGCAGTTGGCTCCCCCGGTGTCGCTGGGTCACAACGTGGGGTCGGACCGGGAGGTGGAGGCGCATTATCGGCGAGCGCTAAAGGCCGGGGCCAGCCCGGTCAATGCCCCGGCGAAGCAGCCTGGGGTGGGATGAGCGCCTGCGTGGCGGACCCGGACGGGTTCCGCTGGGACTTCGTGCACAACCCGACGTTCGTGGTGGAGGCCGACGGGCGGATCTCCGCGGTTTGAGCGGCAGCTGGCCTATGCTGGGGGTTTAGCCCCGTGTGCCCACACCGTGTCCGCTGCCCTGCCTGGGCCTCCCGTGGGGGCGGGAGCACGGCTTTGCAGGAAGGACCCATGCCCTCCCACGTCTACTTCGACTTCTTTGGCACCCTGGTCGACTATGACCCCTCCATCCACCCGGCCGGGTACAACGCGCCGTTCGAGTTCGCGCGACGGGCCGGGGCCGGGGTCAACGCCCGGGACTGTGACCGGCTGTGGGACCGGGCCTGGGCGGAGCTGGACGGCAGGCCCAGCACAGCGAACGTGAATGCTCAATGCAGCAGATCGCCACCCGCTACTGGCAGCTGCTCGGCGCCCGGGATTGCCGAGGGTGAGATCTCCCGCCTGGTCGAGGAGTACCTGCAGGCTGGAGCGCGCGGATCGTCCCGCGCCGCGGTGGGCGAATGCCTGGCGCAGCTGAGCACCGCAGGGCATCACCTGGCGGTGGTCAGCAACACCCACCACCGCCCGCTGGTGCCCCGCCTGCTGGCCCGGTTCGGGCTGGATGAGCACATCAGCGACGTGTTCACCTCCATCGAGCTGGGCTGGCGCAAGCCCAATGCGCGGATCTTCCAGGCGGCGCTGGACCGGCATGGCATCACCCCGGCCGAGGCGGCGTTCGTCGGGGACAACTGGGTGGCGGACATCGAAGGTCCCCGCAGACTGGGGATGGCCGCGTTCTATGTGGGCCC
>NZ_BAXF01000546.1:0-1385 GCF_001310435.1 Arthrobacter sp. JCM 19049
CCGCCGCGGGCGCCTGGCGGGTCTTGGCCCAGGCGGCAGCTTCGGCTGGAAGATCACCAGCACCAGGCGGCGGCCAGCAGCACCGGGGCGACGACCCCGAACACCGATTCGGGCAGGTTCAGCAGCAGCAGGGAGCCGATCAGCCGCCGATGATGGACAGCGGCACCAGCTTCAGCAGCGTGCGCTTGACGGTGGCCGCCTCCCGGCGGTACCCCCAGGCGCCGGAGAACCCGCCGGCGACCAGGCCCATCGCGTTGGAGACCACCGCGTTGACCGGGGCGACGCCCAGGGCGACCAGGATCGGGAAGGTCACCAGGGTGCCGGAGCCGACCACCGTGTTGATGGTCCCGGCCCACAGCCCGCCCAAAAAGACAAGGATCTCCTGCCAGAAATCGAGCAACATCAGCCCCCGCGGATCCTAGCGGCGGGCGAACGCGCTGTAGCGGCCGCCCTCCACCCGTACGGCCAGCTCCATCCCGTAGGCGGCCGAGAGCTTTTCCTCGGTCATCGTCTCGGCCATGGTGCCGGCGGCGACGATCTTGCCCGAGTTCATCAGCAGCGCATGGGTGAAGCCCGGCGGGATTTCCTCCAGGTGGTGGGTGACCAGCACCAGGGTGGGGGCCTCCTCGTCGGCGGCCAGCTGGCTCATCCGGTACACCAGGTCCTCGCGCCCGGCCACGTCCAGCCCGGCCGAGGGCTCATCCAGGATCAGCAGCTCCGGGTCGGTCATCAGCGCCCGGGCGATCAGCACCCGCTTGCGCTCCCCCTCGGAGAGCTTGCCGAAGGGCTGGTTCATGAACGTGCTCATCCCCACTCGTGCAGCAGGGCGAAGGCGCGGCGCTCATCCATCTTCTCGTACCGCTCCCGCCAGCGCCGGTGTAGCCGTAGGCGGCGGTGAGCACGACGTTCAACGCGGTCTCGTGGGCCGGGATCTGGTTGGCGATCAGGGTGGAGCTCAGCCCGATGCGCGGGCGCAGCTCGAACACGTCCACCCGCCCCAGGGTTTCATCCAGGATCCCCACGGTGCCGCGGGTGGGGTGCATGCGCGCCGCGGCGAGGTTCATCAGCGTGGACTTGCCCGCGCCGTTGGTCCCAATACGACCCAGCGCTGGCCTTCGGAAACTTTCCAGTTGATGCCCGACAGCAGTTCCTTGCGTCCGCGCACCACGCTGACATCGTTGAAAGATAGGACTTGGCTCATGGATAAAACCCTAAACTTTTCCGTGCGTTTTGCCTAAATCATCGGCCCGGTGCCGCGCAATACGTCCCGTCATTTTTGGCACCGGGGCGTTGCGGGGCCGAAAATGGTGCCATGCCTGCAACCTTTGCCCTGATTTCCCGTCCCGCCCTGCCCCGCCAGCGTTTTGAGGCGCTGCTTGCCGCCG
>NZ_BAXF01000547.1:0-1387 GCF_001310435.1 Arthrobacter sp. JCM 19049
GGCCAACAGCAGGGAGGGCACCGACAGCGGGGTCTGCGAGCTCTGGGCGGTGGCATCCAGCCGTGGGGTGCCGATCAGCAGGGCCAGCACCGCCACCGGGATGATGACGATGAACATGAACCGCCAGGACAGGTACTGCAGGATCAGCCCGGACAGGGTAGGCCCGACCGCCGGGGCCACCGAGATCACGATGGACACGTTGCCCATCAGCACGCCGCGGCGCTCCGGGGGCACCAGGTCCAGGATGGTGGTCATCAGCAGCGGCATCATGATCGCGGTGCCGGAGGCCTGGATGATGCGGGCCCCCAGCAGCACCGAGAAGCCCGGGGCCAGCGCCGCCAGCGCGGTGCCCAGGGTGAACAGGCCCATGGCCAGCACGAAGGCCCGCCGGGTGCTCAGCTTTTGCAGCAGGAACCCGGTGGTGGGGATGACCACCGCCATGGTGAGCATGAAGATGGTGGTCAGCCACTGGATCTTGTCGGCGGTGACCTGGAATTCACCCATCAACACGGGAAGGGCAACGTTCATGATCGTCTCGTTGAGGATGACCACGAAAGTCGAGACGATCAGCACCGCAATGGTGGTGAAGTTTTTGGCGCTCAGGCGCTCGGTGGCATTGGTCATCTTGGTCCCCGCTCGAGTGGATGGTCGCGTGGTTGAAAGGGCGGGCCCGACATTGCGCCGCAAGTGATTGAAGAATCCCAACAAGTTTACCGCCCTGCGCGGCCGCTGACTACCCCCGGAGGGTACCTTCGCCAGTGAGTTGCGCAACACCGGGTCAGCTTCTGCTCCAATCGCCCGGCTGTGGGAGAAGATGGGAAGTATGAACGTGCGCACACCTGACCCCTATCCGGGATGGCTGAGTGAAGAGGATCTTTACGAGGCCCGCCAACGCCTGCCCATGCTGTACGTGGAGGCGATCCCCGTCCGGCTGGACCCGCTGGGCTACGTCAACGAGGTGGGCCTGATGCTCACCGGGGACGGGGACGGGCGCATGCGCCGCACCTTCGTCTCCGGGCGGGTCATGTACCGCGAGACCATCCGGGCCGCACTGATCCGCCACATTGAGAAGGACCTGGGCACCCTGGTGCTGCCGCAGCTGCCGGCCAGCCCGGTGCCCTTCACGGTCGCCGAATACTTCCCGGCCCCCAGCGAGACCGGGTTGACCGATGACCGCCAGCACGCGGTGGCCATGTGCTACATCGTGCCGGTGCGCGGGGAGTCAACCCCACGCAAGGACGCCCTGGAACTGAGCTGGCTGTCACCCGCCGAGGCACTGAGCAGCCAGATCCAGTCCGAGTTCGTGGGCGGACGGGAAAACATTCTGCGCCAGGCCATGGCCCACGTGGGCATCAACGTCTAACCCGACCGCAATCCACCGCCCGCG
>NZ_BAXF01000548.1:0-1378 GCF_001310435.1 Arthrobacter sp. JCM 19049
CTCCACCTCCCTGCCCGACGCCCTGCAGGGCCTGGTGGCCGCCGCCGAATCCGGTGCCGCCGGAGACCTGTCCGGGCTGCGCATCGGGGTCATCAACGAACTGCAGGGCGAGGGCTACCAGGCCGGCGTGCAGGCCCGCTTCGAGGAATCGCTGCAGCTGCTGCGCGAGGCCGGGGCCCAGATCGTGGAGGTCTCCTGCCCGAACTTCAAGTACGCGCTGGGCGCTACTACCTGATCATGCCCTCGGAGGTCTCCTCCAACCTAGCCAAGTTCGACGGCGTGCGCTACGGCAACCGGGTGTTGCCCGAGGACGGTGCGCTGACCATCGAACGCGTCATGGGCGCCACCCGCGCCGCCGGCTTCGGTGACGAGGTCAAGCGCCGCATCGTGCTGGGCACCTACGCGCTTTCGGCCGGCTACTACGACGCTACTACGGTTCGGCGCAGAAGATCCGCACCCTGATCCAGCGCGACTTCACCGCCGCGTTCGAGCAGGCCGACGTGCTGATCTCCCCGACCGCACCGACCGTCGCCTTCGAACTGGGCGCGAAGACCGATGACCCGCTGGCCATGTACCTGAACGACGTGGCCACCATCCCGGCGAACCTGGCCGGCCGTGCCGGGCATCACCGTGCCCGGCGGGCTGAGCGAGGGGCTGCCGGTGGGCATCCAGTTCCTGGCCCCCGCGTTCGAGGACGCCCGCCTCTACCGTGCCGGCGCCGCGCTGGAGACCCTGCTGGAAAGCAGTGGGGCCACTCGCTGATCTCGCAGGCACCCGCCATTGACACCGACTCGATCGCCCAGAAGGCCTAGGGGGAGAGCATGACCACCGAAGAACTCGTAGACTTCGACGTCGCACTGGAAAAGTACGACCCGGTACTGGGCTTCGAGGTGCACGTCGAACTGAACACCAAGACCAAGATGTTCTCCGACGCGCCCAACGCCTTTGGCGATGAGCCGAACACCAACGTCACCCCCGTGGACCTGGGCCTGCCCGGCGTGCTGCCGGTCGTGAACAAGACCGCGGTGGAATACTCCATCCTGATTGGCCTGGCCCTGAACTGCCAGATCGCCGAGAAGTGCGGTTTTGCCCGGAAGAACTACTTCTACCCGGACACCCCGAAGAACTTCCAGACCTCCCAGTACGATGACCCGATCGCCCACGACGGCTGGCTGGACATCGAGCTGGAGGACGGGGAGGTCTTCCGCGTCGAGATCGAGCGCGCGCACATGGAGGAGGATGCCGGCAAGCTGACCCACATGGGCGGGGCCGCCGGGCGCATCCAGGCGCCGACTACTCGCTGGTGGACTACAACCGCGCCGGCGTGCCGCTGGTGGAGATCGTCACCAAGCCGATCGTCGGGCCGGTGCCCGCGCCC
>NZ_BAXF01000549.1:0-1359 GCF_001310435.1 Arthrobacter sp. JCM 19049
CCCGGAGACCAGGCGCCCGTCGCTGCTCAGGCTGCGGCCCCGACCTGGAAATTGGAGTACGGCACATAGGCGTTGTCCAGGGCCGCGGTGGCCGCGGCGTGCAGCCGCGACCAGATCCGCTCTTCCTGCCCGCCCTCGGGCACCGGGATCTGCGCAGGATCTTCCTGCGCGCGGGGCTGTGACGGCACGGCTACTCCTTCGTGTACGGTTCGCCCACCGCGGCCGGGCCGCGGGAGCGGCCCACCAGTCCGGCCACGGCGAAGATGGTCACCAGATAGGGCATCATCGCCATGAACTGGCTGGGCACCGGGGTGCCGATGATCGTCAGGGTCACCTGCAGGTTGTCGGCGAAGCCGAACAGCAGGGCCGCCATGAACGCGCCGATCGGGTTCCAGCGCCCGAAGATCACCGCGGCCAGGGCGATGAAGCCGCGCCCGCCGGAGATCTCCTTGGTGAAGGAGTCGATGGCCACCAGGGTGAAGAAGGAGCCGCCGATGCCGGCCACGATCCCGCCCAGGGTGACGTTCCAAAAGCGCATCACGTTGACCTTGATGCCCAGGGTGTCCGCGGCCTTGGGATGCTCGCCCACCGCCCGCACACGCAGGCCCCAGCGGGTCTTGTACAGCCCGAACCAGACCAGGAACACCGCGATGTACATCAGGTAGCCGACCACGGACTGCTTGAACAGGATCGGACCGATGACCGGGATGGCGCTCAGCCCGGGAATCTCGATGATCGGCAGGCGCCCGGGCGAGTTGAACAGTTCCGGGTCGCGCTGCATCACCGTGGTGAACAGGAACCCGGTCACCCCGGAGACCAGCACGTTCAGCACCACGCCGACGATGATCTGGTTGACCAGGTACTTGATGGAGAACAATGCCAGGATCAGTGAGACCAGAGCCCCGGCCACGCCGGCGGCGACCAGCCCGGCGAACACGTTGCCGGTGGTGGAGGCAACGATCGCGGCGGTGAAGGCGCCGGCCAGCAGCTGGCCCTCAATGGCGATGTTCACCACGCCCGACCGCTCGCACAGCACCCCGGACAGCGAACCGAACACCAGCGGCACGGCCAGCACCACGGCCCCGGCCAGCAGGGAGGCCAGCGAAATGGTGGTCACGTTAGCCCCGGAGACCACCCAGATCAGGAACGAGAGCACGAACAGGACCGCGAAGACGATCACGATCCAGCGTTCGGTGGCCAGCCCCTGCCTGCGCCGCACCCAGGAGTAGACCGCGCCGGCCGCCAGCAGCACGCCGATCACCAGGTTCGTGGCCTGGCCCGGGAAGACCAGGGTGGGCAGTTCGAACGCGTCCCCGGCGCTGGAGAGGCGGAAGTGCGCGGCCTCGCTGCTGCCCAGCA
>NZ_BAXF01000550.1:0-1358 GCF_001310435.1 Arthrobacter sp. JCM 19049
CGGGCCGGCCACCGCGGTGGCGGCCAACGCCATCGGCAACGCACCGGAATCGACCTCCGGGGCGCCGGCCATGGACAGGGCGGAGGAAATCAGTGCCGCCAGCCCGGAGGTGAAGATCATCAACAACACAAAAAGCAGGCCGTGCATGACCAGGGCCCGCACGGTGCCCACGGTGCTGCGCGGCGCGGCAGCCAGGGAGGTGGCCATCATCAGTACCCCATTTCCTCATCCGTGCACAACGCCACAAGCCACGGCGCCAGGCTGACCTTCCAGACCCCGTCCTGGCGGGTGAGCTGGAACTCATCCTCGTAGCCGCCCACCCCCAGGGACAGGGGTCCTTCCAGGTGCAGCATGTTCATCCGCACCCGCACGGTCGCGGTGGAGCCGGCGGAGGAAGCGGACACCAGCTCCATCCCCACCTCCTCCAGCCCCTGCCCGTCGTTGCAGGCCCGCTGCCCGGGCTGCACGGACAGCCCGCGCACCTGCTCCCAGTCACCGGCCGAGTAGGCGTTCAGGTAGGACTGGGTGGCGGCCTGCGGGGAACCGGCCGGTAGCTGGGCGCCGCCCGGGCGCAGCAGCACCAGGCTCATGGCGGTGATCAGCACCACCGCGCACAGTCCTGCCAGGACCCACACCAGCCGTCGCGAGGAGGCGGCAATACTAGTCATGACCCAATTCTGCGCATCAGCCGGCGCGAAGGCCAGCCCGGGGTGGTCTCGGTTTGATGAAGATCTCAGCCCACCACGCCAAACTTTTTGGGATAATGGTTCGGTGACCCTGCTATCCGATACCCCCGCCGTGCCCCAGACGCCCACCAAACTCGAGCTGCCGCCCCTGCAACTGGGCAAGCACACCATCGAGACCCCGGTGGTGCTCGCCCCCATGGCCGGCATCACCAACCGGGCGTTCCGCCGGTTGTGCCGCGAATACGGCGGTGGAGTGTATGTCACCGAGATGGTCACCGCCCGCGCCCTGGTCGAACGCAACCAGGAGTCCATGCGCATCATCTCCCACGACGCCGACGAGCAGCTGCGCTCCATCCAGATCTATGGGGTGGATGCCAAGACCGTGGGCGCCGCGGTGCGCATGGTCGTCGAGGAGGACCTGGCCGACCACATCGACCTGAACTTCGGCTGCCCGGTCCCCAAGGTGACCCGCAAGCGGGGGAGCGGCCCTGCCATGGAAGACCGACCTGTTCACCGCGATCATCGCCGCCGCCACCTCCGAGGCCGCCAAGGGCGAGATCCCGCTGACCATCAAGATGCGCAAGGGCATCGACGAGGACCACCTGACCTACCTGGAGTCGGCGAAGATCGCCCGCGACCACGGGGTCGCGGCGGTGGCACTGCACGGGCGCA
>NZ_BAXF01000551.1:0-1353 GCF_001310435.1 Arthrobacter sp. JCM 19049
CCCGTCTCCTTCAGCTGCCGGATCTGGTGCGGATCCCCGTGGGTCGCATCGGTGCCGCTGGGTAGGTGCGCGGGCGCGGGGTGTAATTCACCACGGTGCCGGGTTGGGCCATATCGGAGGAGAGCTTGTCCGCGGCGTCGCCCAGGCTTTGCATGACGCCCATGCCGCGCCGGAAGAGGCGGAAGCCGGCCACGATGGCGGCCAGCAGCGTGGCCAGGATCAGCACGGTCCACAACAGGACCCAGAACCACCAGGGAAGCATCTATGAATCATCCTCATTCGTGTTGCGTTCGGCACCCAGCCAGGTGTTGACGTAGTCCACGGCCTCGGCGGGAGCGACCACAGCAATCCTACCCCCATGGCGGGCCACCAGCGGGGCGAGCACCGAGTAGTGTGAGAAACGCACCTTCGCCAGGTAGCCGCCGTCGATCTTCTTCGACCAGGCGTCGGGCTGGTACGCCTCGATCTGCGCCACCCGGCTCTGGTCGATGAACAGTTCCACCTGCGGATCCTGCTCGGTGGCCGCGTAGCGCAGCTGCGGCTGGCCGCTGTCCTCATGGCGCCGGCCCAGGGTGAAGTGCTCCCCGGTGGTGTTGGCCGCCAGGATCCGGTCCAGCCGGAAGGTCAGGATCTTTTTCCGGGTGCGGCACCAGGCGCGCAGGTAGCGCCGCTGCCCGTCCTCCACGAAGCGGATTGGTTCGATGTCGCGTTCGTGGTGGCTGCCCGAGGAGAGCGAGTAGTAGTCGATGCGCACCACCTGGTGCTCGCGCACCGCCCGGGCCAGCAGCGCATCCGCGTCCTGCTCACGCACCTGGTTCAGCGCAAAGCCCAGCGCCCCGTTCCACCCCTCGAAGCGGGCGACCGCCTCATTGAGCTTGGCCAGTGCCGAGTCCAGGGTGGCGCGGTGCTCAAAGTTCGGGATGCTGGCCAGCGCGTTCAGCCCGCCCAGGACCGCCACCGCCTCCATGGGGGCCAGCTTCTGCGGTTCGGCCAGCAGCGCCGCGTTGGAGATGGAGACCCAGTCGGTGTCCAGGTCCCCGTCGTTGACGTTGATCAGTTCATCGTGCTGCCGCCGGGGACCCCGCACATCATGATCAGCGCCAGCTCCTGGCGCACCTTGGCCGGGCTGAGCTCGTAGCGTTCGGCCAGTTCGGCCACCGTGGCCCCGCCCTGGCGACCACGTACTGGATCATGTCGATGTTGCGCATCACCTGCTGGGCGGTGGTGCCGCGCCCGGTGGAGCGCCGCGGCTGGTATTTCACCTCAAGCCCGGCGTAGCGTTCGGCCACCTGGCGCTGCCTGGTCCGGGCCTGCTCCAGCAGGCTAGCCACCTGTTCGGCCAGCGCCTGCGGG
>NZ_BAXF01000552.1:0-1350 GCF_001310435.1 Arthrobacter sp. JCM 19049
GGGCGGCGCGAACCGCGAATTCCGAGGAGGGCACATCGGCAGCCGACCTGGATCAGCCCGGCGACTCCCACCTGGGCGGCGGCCTGCACCGCCTGCTCCACGCTCACGTTCAGCTTCCCGTCCCGGAAGTCCAGATGGGTGTGGTTGTCGATGACCGGCAGCGGCAGGGGTTCGGGGGCCTCGGGGTAGATCAGGTTCCGCTTGCTTCCGTCCTTCTCCTGCGTGGTCGAACGGCTGCGTTCGGCGTCATCCGCCGCGCCCTCCTGCTCGCGGGGGCGGTAGGCCTCCGGAATTGCCTGATAGTTGATCTGCTTGCCTCGCCCCACCGTGTTCCCTTCACTTCTCCTTGCGGTGCCCGGCACTGGTGCCCGCCGCCTACGATTCTGCCATCCTGCCCGCCGCGGCGCAGTGTCCCGGGCAACGCCGCAGCACTGGCTGACTGGATGTGCCCGGACCGTCGGAACCTTTTCGTGATGTACCTCACCTTCCGTTGGTAGGGTTAAGCCAACCGGGCAGGACCTGTCCCGGAGCCGGCGACCGCCGCACTTTCCACCGGGAGGGGCCAGATGAGCGTTCACCAGACGCTGCCAAGTGTTGATGCCGATTTCGGTGAGCAATGCCAGCGAATCATCCAGGCATGTCCGAGGTGATCGACGGCAAGCCGCAGGCCATCAAGACGGCGTTGGTGGTGCTGCTGGCCGGCGGTCACCTGCTGGTGGAGGACGTGCCGGGAGTGGGCAAGACACTGCTGGCCAAGGCGCTGGCTCGCAGCGTGGACGGCACCGTGAACCGCATCCAATTCACCCCGGACTTGCTGCCCAGCGACGTGACCGGGGTATCGGTGTTCTCCCCGCAGACCCAGGACTTCACCTTCCATCCCGGCCCGGTGTTCGCCAACATCGTGATCGCCGACGAAATCAACCGCGCCAACGCCAAGACGCAGGCGGCGCTGCTGGAGTGCATGGAGGAGCTGCAGGTCACGGTGGACTCGGTCACCCACCCGCTGCAGCGGCCCTTCATGGTCATCGCCACGCAGAACCCGATCGACGCGGAGGGCACCTTTGCGCTGCCCGAGGCGCAGCGCGACCGGTTCATGGCCCGCATCTCCATGGGCTACCCGGACCGGGCGGCGGAAATCTCCATGCTCTGCACCCACCACGGCCACGACCCGTTGGCCGAGATCGGTGCGCTGCTGGGCCTGGAGCGGCTGCGCCAAATGATGTTGCAGGTCCAGCGGGTGACCGTGACCGAACGCCTGGCCGGCTACGTCGTGGATTTGGGCCGGGCCACCCGGGAGCACCAGCACGTGCTGGTCGGTGCATCGCCGCGCGCCTGCTGCAGTGGGTGCGG
>NZ_BAXF01000553.1:0-1332 GCF_001310435.1 Arthrobacter sp. JCM 19049
CTCACCACCAGCGGGCGGCCCAAGGGCTGCGAACTGACCCACGGCAACTTCGTGGAGCTGGCCGACAACGCGGTCGCCGAGCTGCCCGAGGCGGTCTACCCGGGCGCGGCCACCATCATGTTCCTGCCGCTGGCCCACGTCTTCGCCCGCTTCATCTCCATCGTCGCGGTCGCCGCCGGCTGCCGCGTCGGGCACACCCCGGACGTCAAGCACCTGCTGGAGGACCTGCAGTCCTTCAAGCCCAACTTCATCCTGGCCGTGCCGCGGGTGTTCGAAAAGGTCTACAACTCGGCGATGCTCAAGGCCGAGGACGGCGGGAAGGGCAAGATCTTCCACACCGCCGCCCGCGCCGCGGTGGCCTACTCCCGCGCCCAGCAGGAGGGCAAGATCCCGCTGGGCCTGAAGCTGAAGCACAAGCTGTTCGACGTGCTGGTCTACTCCAAGCTGCGCGAGGCCATGGGCGGGAACGTGCGCCACGCCGTCTCCGGCGGCGGCCCGCTGGGCGAGCGCCTGGGCCACTTCTTCAACGGCGTGGGGGTCACCGTGCTGGAGGCTACGGCCTGACCGAGACCACCGCCCCGATCACCGTGAACACGCTCAAGCAAATCAAGATCGGCACCGTGGGCCGCCCGCTGCCGGGCAACGCGGTGAAGATCGCCGGGGACGGGGAAATTTTGGCCCGCGGCATCTGCGTGATGCCGCGCTACTACAACCGCCCCGACCTGCAGCGCGAGGCCTTCACCGATGGCTGGTTCCACACCGGGGACATCGGGGAGCTGGATGAGGACGGGTTCCTGAAGATCACCGGGCGCAAGAAGGAAATCATCGTCACCGCCAGCGGCAAGAACGTGGTCCCGGCGCTGCTGGAGGACCAGATCCGCGCCGACGCGCTGGTCTCCCAGTGCCTGGTGGTGGGCGACAACCGCCCGTTCATCGCCGCACTGGTCACCCTGGACCCGGAGGCGCTGCCCGGCTGGCTGGAACGCCACCAGCTCTCCCGCGACCTGCCGATGGCCGAGGTCGTCCAGCAGCCGCAGGTGCGCACCGCCCTGCAGAAGGTGATCGACAAGGCCAACGAGTCGGTCTCCCGCGCCGAGCAGATCAAGGAGTTCCGCGTGGTGGCCGAGGACTTCACCGAGGAATCCGGGCACCTGACCCCCTCGCTGAAGATCAAGCGCGCCAAGGTGCTCAGCGACTACCAGGACGTGGTGGAGGCGATCTACTCCAAGCCCAAGGCCTGATCCAGCACCGCATCACGCAGCTGGTCGATCCCCGCAGCGGCGGCACGCCTTCGCAACGGCGTGCCGCCGCTGGCGTGTTCCAGCACCTGGG
>NZ_BAXF01000554.1:0-1329 GCF_001310435.1 Arthrobacter sp. JCM 19049
CCGGAGGGGAGCAGCAGCGGCTGCGGGCTGCGCAGGCGTTGGCCTCCAACCCGCGGGTGCTGCTGTGCGACGAGCCGTTGCTGAGCCTGGACCTGCACCACCAGCAGGCGATCAGCGAGGTGATCCACCGCCAGGCCGTGCAGGCCGGCAGCGCGGTCATCTTCGTCACCCACGAGATCAACCCGATCCTGCCTACGTGGACCGGGTGCTGTACCTGGCCGGCGGGCGGTTCCACGTGGGGACCGTGGATGAGGTCATGCAAAGCGAGGTGCTCAGCGAGCTGTACGGATCGCGCGTTGAGGTGCTGCGGGTCAACGGGCGGATTGTGGTGGTCACCGGGGACGGGGAACGCCAGGTGCCCGATCCGGTGACACCGGAAGAGGGCGGGCCGGATGGCCAGGCGGCGGCGAAGGGTGAATCGGAAACGGGCGGACCGGAAACCCGTGAACCGGGTACGGCGGGACGATAGGCATGGGGTTGGATAATTTTCTTGAGCGCGTGATCAATTTCGAGGATTACGCCCAGCTGTTGCCGCTGGTGAGCAACTCCCTGATCGCCGGGGCCGTGCTCGGGGTGGTTGGCGGGCTGATCGGCATCTTCATCATGATGCGCGACATGGCCTTCGCGGTGCACGGCATCGCCGAACTGTCCTTTGCGGGGGCCTCCTTCGCGCTGCTGATCGGCGCGGACGTGGTCACCGGCTCGGTGTTCGGCTCGCTGATCGCCGCGCTGGTGCTGGGCGTGCTGGGCACCCGGGCGAAGGACCGCAATTCCATTACCGGGGTGCTGATGCCTTCGGGCTGGGCCTGGGGATCTTGTTCCTCTCCCTCTACGAGGGGCGCAGCGCGAACAAGTTCGGGCTGCTGACCGGGCAGATCGTCGCCGTGGACGAGGCGCAGCTGGGCGGCACGCTGGTGATCAGCGCCGTGGTGATCCTCGCCTGATCATCATGTGGCGCCCGTTGACCTATGCCAGCGTCGACCCGGTGCTGGCCCGCGCCCGCGGAGTGCGCACCTCCGGGCTGTCGATCGTGTTCATGGTGGTGCTGGCCCTGGCAGTGGCCATGTCGATCCAGGTGGTCGGCGCGCTGCTGGTGCTGGCGCTGCTGATCACCCCCAGCGCCGCCGCCCTGCGGGTGAGCAGCAACCCGGCAATCACCGTGCTGCTCTCGGTGCTGTTCGCGCTGACCAGCGTGGTGGGCGGGATTCTGCTGGCGCTGGGCGGGGCGCTGCCGATCAGCCCGTACGTGACCACGATTTCGTTCGTGATCTACCTGGTGTGCCGGCTCATCGAGGCCGTGCGTTCACCCAGCCGCCACCAGGTCTAGCG
>NZ_BAXF01000555.1:0-1318 GCF_001310435.1 Arthrobacter sp. JCM 19049
CGACCACCCGAACAGTGCCACGTTCCTCAGGCTCAGCATCTTGCGCATCATGCACCTTCCGTCACGTCGGTGGCCTGGCGCAGGCTCTGCGCGGCCCAGACCGCGCGCAGCGGTGCGGCGGCCTTGTTGATGGTTTCCAGGGCCTCGTCGGCCAGCTTCGAATCGTTGACAATCCCACCGCCGGCCTGCACATAGGCCCGCCCGTCCTTCAGCAGCGCCGAACGGATGGTGATGGCCATGTCCATGTCCCCGGCGAAGTCCAGATAGCCAACCACTCCCCCGTACACCCCGCGGCGGTACTCGTACTCATCCAGCAGTTGCAGGGCGCGGGGCTTGGGCGCCCCGGAGAGCGTGCCGGCCGGGAACGTCGCGGCCAGCACGTCGTACGCTTCGATTCCCTCACGCACCTTGCCCACCACGTTGGAGACCAGGTGCATGATGTGCTGAAGCGCTCCACCTCCATGAACTGGGTGACCTCCACCGTGCCGGCCTGGCAAACCTTGGACAGGTCGTTGCGGGAGAGGTCGACCAGCATCAGGTGCTCGGCGCGTTCCTTCTCGTCGGCCAGCAGCGACTTCTCATGCAGCTGGTCCTCCTCGTAGTTCGCACCGCGCGGGCGGGAGCCGGCGATCGGGTGGGTGACCACGTGCCCGTCGTTCACGGTCACCAGCGCCTCCGGGGAGGAGCCGACAACCTGGAAGGGCTGGCCGTCCTCGTCGACGAAGTTGTACAGGTACATGTAGGGGCTCGGGTTGGTGGCGCGCAGCACCCGGTAGATGTCCAGCGCGCTGGCCTGGGTTTCCAGCTCGAACCGGCGCGAGACCACGATCTGGAACACCTCACCATCCACAATCGCCTGTTTCGATTCGCGGATCGCCTGCAGGTACTGCTGCTCGTCCCAGGAGTGGGTGACCGCTCCATCAGCTCTTCACGCGGCACGTCGGTGCCCTGCAGCACCGCCCCGCCGGTGGGCCAGGTGCCCGTCCAGCTGCTCCAGCATCCGGTGCAGGCGCTGGACCGCGTCATCATAGCCTGCTCCGCGCGTTCGGCCCGCCCGTCGAAGTTGATGGCGTTGGCGATCAGCGTGACCGTGCCCTCCGCGGCGTCGTGCACGGCCAGGTCGCCGACCAGGTTCATGCTCAGCTCCGGCAGCTTCAGGTCATCGGCCGGCGGGTTGGGCAGCTTTTCCCAATGCCGCACGCACTCCCAGCCGATGAAGCCCACCATGCCGCCGGTCAGCGGGGGCAGGCCCGGCATCGGTTCGGTGCGCAGGGCCCGCACGGTATCGCGCAGCACCTCAACCCCGACGCCGGTGGTG
>NZ_BAXF01000556.1:0-1313 GCF_001310435.1 Arthrobacter sp. JCM 19049
CAGGAACGAGCACTGGGCGGGCACGATGACTGAGGTGCGCCCCGAGCTACCGGGCTCCTGGCAACGCGCTGTCCTGCCCCTGCTGCTGCTGAGCGAGCTGCAGCAGGGCCGACGCCACGGCTACGCGCTGGGCAAGGCGCTGCAGCAGCGTGGCCTGGATCCGGTCAAGGGAGCCACCCTGTATCCGGCGTTGGCCAAGCTCGAGGAGCGCGGGGAGGTTGCGGCTTCCTGGGAGGAAGGCAGCGGTGGGCCCGGCCGCAAGGTCTACGAGCTGACCTCCCGGGGACGCGAAGCGCTGGCGCACTACCTGCTGGCCTTCGACCGCCTGACCCACATCGTCGCGGTGCAGGTACCAGAGGCACACCGTGCGCAGGAACAGGGGCAGCCGGGCTGAGCGGCTGGCCGGTCCATAGATGCCTGTTGCGCGGGGCTTGGTGACCGGCCCGGGGGGACGGTGAACGCCGGCTTAGGCGGCCTTCCAATAGGTGTTGCGCCGCGGAATCTGCAATGGGTCGATATGCTTGGGATACAGTACATGGGGCAGTCCCTTGTACCGGATGATCTTGAACAATCCGGCATGCACATCGGCGTGGTGTCCCTTGCAGGCGCCGGCGCCTTGTCCACACTGGTTGGACAGCCTCCGGCCCAGCCCCCGTCTTCGTAGTGGTGCGCCTCCACCAGTTCCGGGGGCACCGTGCATCCGGGCACAATGCAGCCCCCGTCCCTGGCGATGATGATCTTGCGCTGCACCGTGTTGTACAGCCTTTGGGATCTGCCAACGTCCAGCACCTGCCCCAGGGAGTTGAACATCATCGGGATCAGGCGTGCCTGGCACAACAGGAGGCGCAGTTCCGTGGCCCCGATCCGCTGGCCGTGGGCGGTGACGCCCTCGGCTTGAGCCAGATTCAGCAGGCTGTCATAGTCCAGATGCACCACCACTTCGGGGGTGACGGTCTTGGTCTTGCCGGTTCCGTCCATGTTTTGCGACAGCAGGGCCACCAGGGCGTTCAGTCGGCGGCGTGCGGCGCTGACCTCCAACGCCGTGAAGTCCGGTTCTGGTGTTTGGGCTGCTGCCGGTGCCGGGGGAGCTTGAGCCGGATCGCTTGCAGCTGGGGGACCGGCGTCGGGGTCAACGGCCCACTGCGGCGGTGGCTGGTCGGTGCGCAGCCAGTCCGGATCCGGGACCAGGGGAGCAGGATCCGCTGCCTCGTCGGCTCTGGCTGACCCATTGGCTGGTGTGGCCGCCGGGGATGCTGCACCGCCTTTCGCCTCGCTGGGGCTAGCGGGGGCCGATGGTACCGGCTGGTTGCCGG
>NZ_BAXF01000557.1:0-1306 GCF_001310435.1 Arthrobacter sp. JCM 19049
CTGGCACCGTGAACAGGACGAACAGCACCGAGGCGCTCATCAGGACCCGCTTGCGCCCGAACTTGTCCGAAAGCATGCCGGTGATGAAGATGAAGCGATGTAGGTCACCAGCGCCACCGTCGTGGCCAGGTAGGAACGAGTGGCGTCCAGGTGCAGCTCTTCGGAGAGGTAGGTGGGCATGTAGGAGAGGATGACGTAGAAGCCGACCGCGTTCAGCAGCACCGCACCGGCGGCCAGCAGCAGGCGCCGCCAGTGCTCGCGGAACAGCGAGCTGACCGGAGAGGTCGGGGCGTCGTTTTCTTCCTCGGCCATTGCCCGGAAAGCAGGGGAGTCCTCCAACTTGGTGCGGATGTAGCGTCCAATCAGGCCCATCGGTGCGGCCAGGAGGAAGGGCAGCCGCCAGCCCCAGGACTCCATCTGATCCGCCTGGAGCAGGCCCGTGAGCAGGGCCGCCATCAGCGATCCGAGCAACAGGCCCGTGGCGGTGCTGGCCGGAACCACCGCGGCATACAGTCCGCGCCGGTTCGCCGGGGCGTATTCGACCAGGAAGGCCGCCGCGCCGGCATACTCACCGGAGGCGGAGAACCCCTGGACCAGGCGCAAGGCCAGCAGCAGGAGCGGGGCGCCGATGCCGATGCTGGCGTAGCCCGGCAGCAGGGCGATGCAGAAGGTGGCCCCGGACATCAGCAGGATTGACCAGCTCAGTGCCTCCTTGCGACCAATCCGGTCGCCGAGGTGTCCCCACACGAATCCGCCCAGCGGACGGACCAGGAAGGAGATGGCGAAAACACCAAAGGTCATCAGCAGGGCCAGTTGCCTGTCGTCGCTGGGGAAGAAGACCGCCGCGATGGTCACTGCCAGGTAGCCGTAGGCCGCGTAGTCGAACCACTCCACGAAGTTGCCGATGAAGCTTGCGGCGACTACTTTGCGCCGGGTGGCCCCGTCAATGGCTCCGCTTCCCGCGGCATCGGCCACGGAAGCTGAACAGGAGGCCGGGTTGCGGACGGCCGAGGCCGTCGGGTTTGGTGTTTTGAGTTGGTCGTTCTGGGTCACTGTCCACCGCCATCGGTAGGTTTATCAGTTGCGCCTATCGCAACACTGTTGCTTAACGCTATGTGTGCCGTGCCTCACAGTCAAGAAGTTCCCACGGTTTTCCATTCGGTGGACACTGCGGCAAAGCGTGAAGTGCGCCGCACCCGGGTCCGCTCCCCGGGGAATGCGGCCGGGCGTTCCTGGCCGCTGAAAAGGCGAACTGCGCACCGCCGGCTGCCGGTGCGCAGCTCGGATGCGAATTGAAATGGGCGTG
>NZ_BAXF01000558.1:0-1307 GCF_001310435.1 Arthrobacter sp. JCM 19049
CCGGCGCCGGCCACGTACACGGTTGATCCCACACCCACCCCGGCGCCCACGGCCCCGTGGTACCCGGTGGGGAAAATGTCCGAGAGCATCGCCAGGTCCAGGATCTTCTCCATCGCCTGGTCGCGGTCGGGGAACTTCAGCACGTTCCAGTCCGCGTAGGGAACGAGCACGTATTCGGCCTGGCCACCCACCCAGCCGCCCATGTCCACGTACCCGTAGGCGGAGCCGGGACGGTCCGGGTTCACGTTCAGGCAGATGCCGGTCTTGCCTTCCTTGCAGTTGCGGCACCGTCCGCAGGAGATGTTGAACGGCACCGAGACGACGTCCCCGACCTTGACGAACTCGACGTCCCGCCCCACCTCGATGACTTCACCGGTGATTTCATGCCCGAGCACCAGGCCCGAGGGGGCGGTGGTGCGTCCGCGCACCATGTGTTGGTCCGAACCGCAGATGTTGGTGGCGATGGTTCGCAGGATCACCCCGTGCTCCACCTTGCGTCCGACGTTGTCTGGGTGCACCCCGGGCCCGTCGCGCAGGACGAATTCCGGATAGGGGGTGTCGATGACCTCGACCTTGCCCGGTCCTGCGTAGCTCACTGCCTTGTTTCCCACCTGAGAACCTCCGCCTTGTTAAATATAAGTTGGATAAATGAGTCCAACCTAGCAACAGTGTGCTCTGCGTCACAGGGGGTGTCAAGGGTGCGCTCCGTGGTCGGCTCGACCTACGTCTCCTCGTCCAGCCGCTCGTCCAGGATGCTGCGCGCCCTCCCCTGCAGGATCTGCAGGCATTGACCAATCAGAGGGGAGTCCATGCTGCCGCGCCGCGCGGCGGCGACGATGCGTCGGGTGGGGCGTCCTGGCCCGGTCAGTCGCAGCCTGCGCACATTTTCATGCCCACCGATGGGTGCCAGCCGCGGCAACAGGCCCACCCCGAGCCCGGCACCGACGAAGGCGATCATGGTCTCCCACTCCAGGGACTCGTGGGCAATGCGCGGGGTGGCGCCCACCGCGGTGAAGGCCGCCGTAAACAGCGCCCGGTAGGTGGATCCGACGGTGTCGGTAATCCAGGGCTCGGAGGCCAGCTCCTGCAGGCGCACCGAGACCCGCTCGGCCAGCCGATGCCCGGCCGGGACCAACACGTCCAGCGGATCGTTGAGCAGGAACGTCTGCTCAAAGCGGGGGTCCTCCTCCCCCACGCTGTCTGCCTGCATTGCCACCACGACCGCCAGGTCAATGCGTTCGGCCACCAGCAGTTCGTAGCAGCGTGCCGGGCTGGCCTCGATCAGGCGCACCGCCAGGGTGGGCCGG
>NZ_BAXF01000559.1:0-1303 GCF_001310435.1 Arthrobacter sp. JCM 19049
CTTGGCGACCGAAAGCTTGGCGCGCGGCTCGTCCGGCTCCTGGGTGCTGGGCTTGGCCAGGTTCAGGTAGGCGGCCAGCCGGTCGGCGACCGAGGTCGGGTCGGTGAACACGTCAATGGTCCACAGCGGCACGTACCGCCAGCCGTTCGTCTCGAAGAAGTCCGGACGCAGCCGGCTGCGCTCGCGCACCGTCAGGTGGCTGTAGTGTTCGGTGCCGTCGTACACCACGGCCAGCGGCGGGATCTGCCCGGACTCGGTTTCCAGCACGTGGGCGGACAAGTCCAGCACCCCGCGGTAGTCCTCGGTGACGATGGCGCCGCGTTCACGCAGCCGCTTGGCCAGGTCGGCCACCAGCGGGTCGTGGCGCAGCGAGCGGTTGGTGCTCACCCCGGAGTCCCCGGCGTGCACCCGGCCGAAGAGCTCGAAGAACTGCTTGGCCCCACGGTACACGCGGTTCAGCTCCACGTCCTCGGGCAGCAGCCCGGAGACCAGGACCATGCGCTTGCGCGCCCGGGTCATCGCTGCAACGAACAGCGAATCCCCGTCGCTGCGGGAGAGCGCACCAAATTCGTGCAGCGCCTTGCCGTGCGGGGTACGTCCATAACCCCAGGCGAAGATCACCGCGTCACGGCGCAGCCCGATCAGCCGGTCCATGGTGGTGACCACGAACGGTTCGTGGCTGGCCCGGAAGTGCTCCATCGCGTAGCGGTGGTTGGGCAGCTGCACCCGGATCGCCTCGGCGATCGCGGCGGCGTGCACCCGGTTGGAGGCAATGACCGCCAGCGACTCGTGGCCGTTGCGCCGGAAGTGGCTGAACACCAAGTCCACCACCGCGGCGACTTCCGCCGCCGTGGTCTGCACGCCCTCCTCGGAGCTGGACAGCGTCCCGGTGGCGTCCGGCACATAGTAGCTGGACAGCCGCGGGGCGGTGTAGGACAGCGAACTGGCCCCGGGCAGCCGGGAGAGCTTGTCCTGGTAGTAGGCGTGGGAGAGCTGTTCGACCAGGCCTTCGTCGATGCCGCGGTAGACGGTGGACAGGGTCTGGGTGACCAGCACCTGGTTCAGCGCCTGCAGCGCGGAGATTTCGGTGCCGCGTTCGGCGACCCGGGCGGTGGGGTCCACCGACACCTCGAACGGCTTGGGGCCGCCGAGCATGGTGTCGCCCACGGCGATGACCTGGCTGGAGCGGCGGATCGCGTCCAGCACCTCACGCAGGTCAGGTAGTTGGCCTCCAGCAGGATCACCGCGTCAAAGTCTGCCTCCTCGGGCAGCGCGGTGCCCAGCAGCAGCGGGGCGGCCACCC
>NZ_BAXF01000560.1:0-1300 GCF_001310435.1 Arthrobacter sp. JCM 19049
GGCCTGGCCGCGGCGCTAGCTGCCGCACTGCGCACCGGTGCTGCCGAGTTGACCGCCCGCGTCGCTGCTCAACGCCGGGATGGGGCAGCTAGAGCGGGGCGTCCTGGCCCTGCGGGACGTCCAGTCCCAGCAACGCGTTCTCGGTGACCTCCATCAGCGCCGGGTGGATCCAGTACTGGCCGCGGGCCGCGGTGTAGGCGTCGATGCCCAGGTTCATGGCCATCACCACCGGCTGGATCAGGTTTGAGGCCTGGTAGCCCATCGCGTGCGCGCCCAAGATCGAACCGTCACGCCGATCGGCGACGACCTTGAACAGCCCGGTCTGATCCTCCAGCGCCCAGCCGTAGGCGGTGTCCCCCACCATCTGGGTTTTGGTGCTCACGTTCTGCCGGCCGATGCGCTGCACCGCCTCCTGCTCGGTCAGCCCGATCTGCGCCAGCTCCGGGTGGGTGAACACCGCCGCGGGCACCGCCCGGTTGGAATTCGCCCGCAGCGCGTGCGGGTGCTGCAGGTTGTGGGCCACCACCCGGGCCTCGTAGTTGGCCACGTGCTTGAGCTGCTCGGTGCTGCAGATGTCCCCCAGCGCGTAGAGCCCGGGCACCGGCTGGCCGCCGCGCAGCACCCGCTGGTACTCATCGACCACCAGCCGGCCGTCCTGGTGCAGGTCCAGCCCGGCCTGCTGCGCGCCGATCAAATCCGTGTTGGGCTTGCGCCCGGTGGCCACCAGCACGATGTCCGCGGTGTGGGTGCCCGTGCTGGTGTGCACTTCCAGGGTCCCGTCCGCGTTCTTGGTGATCCGCTGGGTTTCGGTGTTGCGCTCAACGTTCCAGTACTTCGGGGCCTCGGCGTTGAACGCATCGCGGATCTCCGTGTCCATGTGCCGCATCAGGTGTTGGCGGCGGATCAGCTGGGTGGTGCGGGAGCCCAGCCCGGAGAAGATCGCGGCGAACTCGCAGGCGATGAACCCGCCGCCGACGATCACGATCCGCTCCGGCAGGCGCTCCAGGCGCATCACCGTGTCCGAGGTGTGCACCCCGGGCAGGTCGCAGCCCTCGATGTCCGGGATCACCGCGTGGGATCCGGCCGCGATCACCAGCTGCTCGGCGCTGATGCTGGTGCCCTGGGCGGTGCGCAAGCCGTGGGTGCCATCCAGGGTCACCTCTTCGGCGATGACCTGCACGTTGGGCGACTGGTCCCGGTATTCGTAGCCGTTCTGCGCGATCGGTCGATGCGGGAGAAGATCCGGTCGCGGATCGCCGGCCAGTCGGCGCTGCCCTCCGGCAGGGACACGTTCAGCCGC
>NZ_BAXF01000561.1:0-1288 GCF_001310435.1 Arthrobacter sp. JCM 19049
CCGGCAGGCCGGGACAGTGCGCCAACTGGCCCACGAGCTGGACGCGGCGGTGTCACCAGCCTGCTGGGCAAACCTTACGTGGATGAAACCCTGCCACCAGCGCCGGGGTCATGGGCACCTGGGCACCTCGGCCAGCGCCGCGGTGATGGAGGAATGCGACGCCCTGCTGATCATTGGCTCCAATGACCCATGGACCGAGTTCTACCCCAAGCCCGGCAGCGCCCGGGCGTGCAGATCGACATCTCCGCCCAGCGCCCGGGCAACCGCTACCCGGTGGAGGTCGCCCTGGTCGGCGACGCGGCGCTGAGCCTGGAACGGCTCCAACAGCTGATCACCCGCCGCGCCGGTCAGCGCGCGCCTGGCGGGAACGGGTCGAGGAACACGTGCGCAACTGGCATGAGGTGCGCCGCCAGCGGGCCGCGGTGCCCGCCCGGCCGATCAACCCCGAACTGGTGGTGCGCGAACTGGGCGAACACCTGCCGCACGACGCCCAGCTGGCCCTGGACGTGGGAAGCTGCGTGTACTGGTACGCCCGGCAGCTGATCCTGCCGCCGAATGTGCCCGCCCACCTGTGCAGCACCTGGCCAGCATGGGCGGGGGAGTGCCTACGGGATCGCGGCCAAGCTGCTGCACCCGGACCGTCCGGTGGTGGTGCTGGCCGGCGACGGCGGCATGCAGATGAGCGGCAACGCGGAACTGATCACCCTGGCCGCCCAGTGGAAGAACTGGTCGAATCCCGGGTTCGTGGTCTGCGTGCTGAACAACTCCGATCTGGCCGAGGTCACCTGGGAGCAGCGTGAAACGGAAGGGGACCCGCGCTACGAGCAGAGCCAGCAGCTGCCCAGCTTCCCATTCGCCGAATACGCCCGGCTGCTGGGCCTGGGCGGCATTAAGGTCACCGACCCGCAGCAGCTCGGCGCCGCCTGGCACCAGGCGCTGACCGAGGAGCGCCCGGTGGTCCTGGAGGTGCACACCGATCCGGACACCCCGCTGCTGCCCCCGGCGCCGTACCTGATGCAGAAGCTGCCCGACCTGCGCAACGGCCTGGAGCAGGAAGGCGATTCCGGCACCCACGGCCTGGAGCTGCTGGAACACTACGTGAAAATCGAAACCGACCTGTTCGGTTCGCAGGAGGGATAGCCCATGGAGGTCACCACCGTCGCCGACGGCATCTACCTGGTGTCCGCGGCCAACGTGAACTGCTATGTGGTGGAGGACGAGCAGGGCTGCACCCTCATCGATGCCGGCCTGCCCGCGATGCGCCACGCCCTGGCCGGGCTGCTGGCCG
>NZ_BAXF01000562.1:0-1286 GCF_001310435.1 Arthrobacter sp. JCM 19049
CAAGCAGCCGCGCCACGGCAGCCGCGGCCGGCCCGAATACGAGTACCGTTCGGCCTAGCCGATCAGGCGGGGCCTGGGGGCGCAGCAGCGGGATCAGCTCCTGGATCACCTGCGGGTCCTCGATCGTGGATGGCACCTGGTAGTCTTGCCCGTCGGCGATCTGGCGCATGGTCTTGCGCAGGATCTTGCCCGAGCGGGTCTTGGGCAGCGCCGCGACGATCTTGACCTCCCGGAAGTCCGCGACCGGCCCGATCTGCCGGCGCACCATGTCCACCACTTCCCCGCGCAGCTGCTCGGCGCCGATCCCCGCCCCGGACTTGAGCACCACGTACCCGACCGGGCTCTGGCCCTTGAGCGGGTCGTTGACCCCGATGACCGCGCATTCGGCCACGGCCGGGTGGCTGGCCAGCACCTGCTCCATCGCCCCGGTGGACAGCCGGTGCCCGGACACGTTGATCACGTCATCGGTGCGCCCCATCACGAACAGATACCCGTCCTGGTCGATGTAGCCCGAGTCCCCGGTCAGGTAGTAGCCGGGCTGCTGTGCCAGGTAGGTGTCGATGAAGCGCTGGTCGTTGCCCCACAGGGTGCTCAGCGCCCCGGGCGGCAGCGGCAGCTTGATCAGGATGTTGCCCTCCTGCCCGGCCTGCACCGCTGCGCCCAGCCCGTCGCGGATCTGCACGTTGAACCGGGCACCGGGGTGGAGGGCGAACCGGGCTTGCGTTCCATGGCCGCCAGCCCCAGCGGGTTCGCGGCGATCGGCCAGCCCGATTCGGTCTGCCACCAGTTGTCCACCACCGGGATGCCCAGCAGCCGCTGCGCATAGTGGTAGGTGTCCGGGTCCAGCCGCTCCCCGGCGACGAACAGGGCGCGCAGGCTGGACAGGTCGTGCCTGGTCAGCAGCCCGCCCTCCGGATCCGCACGGCGGATCGCGCGCAGCGCGGTGGGGGCGGTGAACATGGTGGTGACCCGGTGCTGGGCGATGATCCGGCCAAACACCCCCGCGTCGGGGGTGCCCACCGGCTTGCCCTCGTAGAGCACCGTGGTCGCTCCGGCCAGCAGCGGGGCGTAGACGATGTAGGAGTGCCCCACCACCCAGCCCACGTCTGAGGCGGTGAACATCACGTCCCCGGGCTTCACGTCGAAGATCGCACCCATCGAGTAGGCCAGCGCGGTCGCGTACCCGCCGGTGTCCCGCACCACGCCCTTCGGCGCCCCGGTGGTGCCCGAGGTGTACAGCACGTACAGCGGTGGGTGCTGGGCACCGGAACCGCCTCGGCCGGCGG
>NZ_BAXF01000563.1:0-1284 GCF_001310435.1 Arthrobacter sp. JCM 19049
GCCAAGGCGGTCGCCCACTCGCTGGCCGCCCGCGCCGCCGCGAAGTCCGGGCGCACCGAGGCCCGCAGCTACTTCCTGAACATCAAGGGCCCGGAGCTGCTGGACAAGTACGTGGGCGAAACCGAACGCCACATCCGCCTGATCTTCGCCCGTGCCCGGGAAAAGGCGCTGCACGGGGACCCGGTGGTGGTGTTCTTCGACGAAATGGACTCGCTGTTCCGCACCCGCGGCACCGGGGTGTCCTCCGATGTGGAGACCACCATTGTCCCGCAGCTGCTGGCCGAGATCGACGGCGTGGAGCGGCTGGACAATGTGATCGTGATCGGCGCGTCAAACCGTGAGGACATGATCGACCCGGCGATCCTGCGCCCGGGCCGGCTGGATGTGAAGATCAAGATCCGCCGCCCCACCGCCGAGGGTGCCGCGGAGATCTTCGGCAAGTACCTGACCACCGACCTGCCGCTGCACGAATCCGAGGTCGCCGCCGACGGCGGGGACGCGCAGGCCACCGTGCAGCGCATGATCCACGGCACCGTGGCGGACATGTTCGCCACCGACGCTCCAACCAGTACCTGGAGGTCACCTACGTCAACGGGGACACCGAGATCCTGTACTTCAAGGACTTCGCCTCCGGAGCGGTGATCCGCAACGTGGTGGACCGGGCCAAGAAGCGGGCCATCAAGGCGCTGCTGACCACCGGGGAACGCGGGCTGAAGATGGAGTACCTGCTGGCCGCGGTGCGTGAGGAGTTCGCCGAACACGAGGACATGCCCAACACCACCAACCCGGATGACTGGGCCCGGATCTCCGGGCGCAAGGGGGAGAAGATCAGCCACATCCGCTCCCTGGTCGATGCGCGGGGTGCCCAGTGAGCGCCCGGCGGCTGGTCGGGCTGGAGACCGAGTACGGGGTCATCCGCCCGGGCATGCCCAAGGCCAACGCCACCGTGCTCTCCGCCCAGATCGTGGACGGCTACGCCCAGCTGGTGCGCCACGGGGACGCGGCCAGGCGCGCCGCCCGCTGGGACTACAGCGACGAACCCCGCTGCGTGATGCGCGCGGCTACACCATCAGCCGCGAGCAGGCCCACCCCAGCCAGCTGACCGACGTGGAACCGACCGTGGAGGAGACCAAGGTCTGGGACGCGGAGTCCATCGCCCTGGACGGCGGGGATGCGCGCATCGGGCGCACCCTGTACCAGGAGGCCGAGTCCACCGACGTGGTGATGAACATGGTGCTGGGCAACGGCGCGCGGCTCTACGTGGACCACGCCCACCCCGAATAC
>NZ_BAXF01000564.1:0-1284 GCF_001310435.1 Arthrobacter sp. JCM 19049
CAGGCCGTGGATCCCGCCGTGTTCCTGGCCGACCTGGCGATGCAGCAAGACCCGGTGTTCACGCCGCTGCAGAAGCTTGATGCGCCGCTCCAGCAGCGCCAGCGGGCGCTGTCCGGACTACTGGCCGACGGCCTGGCGGCCAGCGGCGATGAAGGAATCGTGCTGCCCAGCTAGGCCGGACAGTCCGGGGGCATCAGAACTGCAGAATCATGCGGGTGTTGCCCAGGGTGTTGGGTTTAACCCTTGCCAAGTCCAGGAACTCGGCCACGCCTCATCGCGCGAGTGCAGAAGTTCGGCATACACCGCCGGGTCAACGGCGCTCTGGTCGGCCATGACGCTGAAGCCATGCCGTTCAAAGAACTCGACCTCGAAGGTCAGGCAAAAAATCCGGTGCACCCCCAGATCGCGGGCCCGGCGCAGCAACTCGTTGATCAGCCGGTGCCCACTCCCTGCCCGCGCCAGGATTCGGCGGAGGCCAGGGTGCGCACTTCGGCGATGTCCTCCCAGATCACGTGCAGCCCCCCGCAGCCGATGACCTGCCCTGCCGCGTCCTCCGCGACCACGAACTCCTGGATGGATTCGTAGTAGGTCACCGCCTCCTTGTCCAGCAGGATGCGCTGCTCGGCCAGGGGCCGGACTAGATCGCGGATGGCGTGGACGTCGGTGGTGCGGGCGGGACGGACGGTAAAAGAACTCACCTTATTGATCCTATGCCCCGCACCGTGGGCAGCTGGCGAAGTTTACCCCTGTATTTCGGATCTGTTTGCCCACCTTCCTGCCCGCTGGGTGCGGCGGCCGGGCGGAAGGCGGCCTGTTGTAAGAATCCTGCCGCAAGCCGCTGGGCGAGGCAGCGCTGTGCCAGACTGGTGGGGTTCAACCCGATGGCGGGCGCAAAGGAGGATGGGGCCACATGCACACCGGCGCGCGACGTCCCGGACTGGGGTTGTTGGCGGTGCTGCTCAGCGCGGTGGGCATCGCCCCACTGCTGAACTACGGGCTCAGTGCCACCAGTGACCTGATCATTCGGGAGCTGGGCATCTCCGAGGCGCAGTTCGGACTGCTGGCCACCGTCTGCTTTGGCTTCGCCGCGGTCGGCAATGCCGTGTTCAGCAAGTTCAGCGACCGGCAGCCGGACCGCACCCTGATGCTGCTGATCTTCGGCGCCGCCGCGGTATCGATGGGGCTGGCGGCCCTGCCCGGCGGTTATCTGCTGCTGCTGGCCGCCGCGGCGCTGTCCGGGTTGGCGCAGTCGTTCCCCAACGGGGTCACCAACCGGGTGCTGGC
>NZ_BAXF01000565.1:0-1268 GCF_001310435.1 Arthrobacter sp. JCM 19049
ACCAGCACCCCGGCGCGGCGCACGGCGGCGGCTGCATCAGTCACGCCAGTCCCGGATTTCCGCCGGATTTGGCCAGTACCCGGATGCCGGTGACCTCGGCGTGCTTGTCCACGGCCTTGACCATGTCATAGAGGGTCAACGCGGCGACGCTGGCGGCGGTCAACGCCTCCATCTCCACCCCGGTGACCCCCTTGGTGGTCACCTGCGCGCTCACCCGCACCGCAGACTCCTCGGCAGTGAAGTCCACCGACACCTTCGAAATCGGCAACGGGTGGCACAACGGCACCAGCTCCCAGGTGCGTTTAGCCGCCATGATCCGGCGATCCGGGCCGTACCCAGCGCCTCACCCTTGGGCAGGTTGCCGCTCATCAGCATCTGCACCACGTCCGGGCGGGTGACGAACACGGCTTCCGCGGTGGCCACCCGCTTGGTGACCTGCTTGTCGCTGACATCAACCATGGCCGCGCTGCCATCGGCGCGCAGGTGGGTCAGCTGCTGCTCGCCGGACGGGTTCGAATCAGCTGCGTGTGGGGTGTTTGAGTCAGTCATGGAATCTCCAAGTGTCTACCTTGGTGCCGGCCGGAAGGTGGGCGACACCGACGGGAAGGTGCACGAGCACATCGGCCCGTGCCAGGTCGTGAATCAGGTGGGAGCCGGGATCCAACACGGTGACCTGCCCGTCGTTGAGCAGTCCGCGGCGGACCTGGTGCTTGTCGCCCGGGGAATGCACCTCGTTGGCCAGGGCGTACTGTTCGGGGACGGGTTCGGCCACTGCGGCCAGGCGGCGCAGGGTGGGGGCCAGGAACAGTTCCAGCGAGAGCAGCGCGCTGACCGGGTTGCCCGGGAAGCAGAGCACCGGGGTGCCCTCCAGCAGCGCGAAGCCCTGCGGACCACCGGGTTGCAGGGCCACATGGTGGAAACTGCCGCCGGAGGGGGCCAGCGCCTCGCGCACCACCTCGTAGGCCCCGGCGCTGATGCCGCCCACCGTGAGGATGAGATCCACCTCCCGCGCCTGCTTGGCCAGTTCGCGGGTCAGCGCCGACGCGTCATCGGGCAGCCGCAGAACCTCCACCTGGGCGCCATAGCCGCGCAGCACCGCCGCGAGCATCGGTGAATTTGAATCGGGGATCCGCCCGGACTCGGCGGTCCCGCCCATCAGCTCATTGCCGGTGGTGCACACCAGCACCCGCAGCCGTGTGCGCACCGGAACCCCGCGCACGCCACTGGCCGCCAGCGCGCCGATCAGGGTGGGTGTCAGCCGGGTGCCG
>NZ_BAXF01000566.1:0-1271 GCF_001310435.1 Arthrobacter sp. JCM 19049
ACCAGGAGGAACCCGAATCCCAGGTGAGGGCCCGGCGCCAGCGCAGCAGCGCCGGCGCAACCTGGTGATGGCCGCCACCGTGCTGATCTTCGCGCTGGTCGTGGCCGGCGCCGGGTTCACCGTGCGCGGCATCTACAAGGCGTTCAACCCCGATGACTATCCCGGCCCCGGCGGGGCGCAGGTCGAATTCGTCGTGGAGGACGGCTGGGGCGTGGGGATCATCTCCCGCAAGCTCGAGGAGATGGACGTCGTCTCCGACGACAAGCTGTTCGTCAAGGCCATGGACGCCTCCGCGGCCGGGAACAAGGTCATCCACCCGGGCACCTATGTGCTGCAAAAGCAGCTGCCGGCCGCCGAGGCCGTAGACCTGATGGTGGACAACCGCCCGGACAAGGTCTTCTACGTGGGCCTGAAGCAGAACATGCGCTTGAACGCGGCCCTGGAGGAAATCGCCAAGGGCTCGGGCTGGAGCTGAAGGAACTGACCGAGCTGGCCAACGACCCCGAACGCTTCGGCTGCCCGGGGAGGCGAAGAACCTGGAGGGCTACCTGCACCCGGGCGAATACCGCTTCGCCCTGGACACCAGCGCCGAAGAGGTGCTGCGCCAGCTGGTGGACTCCACCACCGCCACCCTGGCCGAGCACGGGGTGAACGACCCGGCCCAGGCTACCGGGTGCTGAAGATCGCCTCGATCCTGCAGGCCGAAGCCCAGCCGAAGGACTACGCGGTGGTCGCCGGCGCACTGAACAACCGGCTGTCCGAGCAGAACGACCAGACCCACGGGCTGCTGCAGGTGGACTCCGCGGTGATCTACGGGCTGGACCGCTACACCCTGCAGTTCTCCAAGCAGGAGAAGGCCGATAAGTCCAACCCGTACAACACCTACGTGCACCGCGGGCTGCCGCCCACCCCGATCGGCTCACCGGCCGACTCGGCGATCGCCGCGGCCGTGAACCCGCAGGAGAACGACTTCTACTACTGGGTGACGGTGAACATCGCCACCGGGGAAACCAAGTTCGCCCGCACCTACCAGGAGCACCAGCGCTACCAGCAGGAGTTCCGCGACTGGTGCCAGGCCAACCCGGGGCAGTGCTAGGCTCCATCGCCACCGAAGAACAACGCGCAAGCCACCGACAGTGAGGTAACCGTGAAGGCCGCAGTCCTGGGCAAGCCCATCAGCCACTCCAAGTCCCCGCAGCTGCACCGCGCCGCCTACCGGCTGCTCGGCGTGGACCTGGACTACCAGCGCCTGGAACTGGACCCGGCCGACG
>NZ_BAXF01000567.1:0-1263 GCF_001310435.1 Arthrobacter sp. JCM 19049
CTGGCCCCGCCGAACAGCACCAGGGTGCCGCGCCGGCGCAGCGCCGCCAGGGACATCTCGAAGGTGTCCTTGCCGATCCCGTCGTACACCGCGTGCACGCCCTGGCCCTCGGTAACCTCCTTGACGGTCTGCGGCACCTGGTCGTAGTCGACCACGTAGTCCGCCCCGGCGGCCTTGGCCAGGTCCTTCTTCTCCTGGGTGGAGGCGGTGGTGATCACGGTGGCGCCCTTGAGCTTGAGCATCTGGGTCAGCAGCAGCCCCACCCGCCGGCCCCGGCGTAGGAAAGGATCACATCCCCCTCACGCACCATGTAGCTCGAATGCATCAGGTAGTGGGCGGTGCAGCCTGCAGCGGCAGGGCGGCGGCCAGGCGCAGGTCCACCTTCTCGGGCACCTTGCCCAGCACCCGGGCATCGACCACCGCGTACTGCGCGTACCCGCCGGTGGCCTCGGAGGTCGCGACCCGGTCCCCGACCTTCAGGTTGCGCACCTCGGAGCCAACCTGTTCGATGGTCCCGGAAATCTCCGAGCCCAGCGCGAACGGTACTGGACCTGGTAGACGCCCGAGCGCTGATAGGTTTCGATGAAGTTCACCCCGACCGCGGCGACCTTCACCAGCACCTGGCCCGGCCCGGGGGAGGGACCGGTTCCTCCACCAGCTCCAGCACCTCGGGCCACCGGCCTTGGCGGCCACGATCTTCTGCTGCTTGCTCATGCGTGCATCATCCCCTTGGTCATTCGGTGCAATCCTGATTGTTCAACTTCGGCCCACCGCGCTCGCCGGGTCCGCGCCGGAGCGGGGCAGCGGGTGCGGGGCCGCTACTGCCAGTCTAGGACCGCCGCGGCCCGGGGGCGCGAAGAGATGACGACAAAGTTCGGCCCGCGCAATCTATGAATAAATATTAGGTTTCATGCATATCCAGCGGTAGAGTTGCCACATGACGTTTTCAGTAGCTGTCTCGGGCGCCAGCGGCTATGCCGGTGGCGAAGTACTTCGCCTGCTGGCCAACCACCCGCAGGTCACCATCGGAGCGGTCACCGCCCACTCCCAGGCCGGAAGCCGGCTGGCTCCATCGCCCCGCACCTGCACGCGCTGGCGGAGAAGGTGCTGGTCCAGACCACCGTTGAGAACCTGGCCGGGCACGACGTGGTGTTCCTGGCCCTGCCGCACGGGGCCAGCGCCGAGATCGCCGCCCAGCTGCCCCAGGACACGCTGGTGATCGACGCCGGCGCCGACCACCGGCTGGCCTCCGCCGAGGCCTGG
>NZ_BAXF01000568.1:0-1261 GCF_001310435.1 Arthrobacter sp. JCM 19049
CATCACCGCGCTGCCGGCACCGCTCGCCGGGCCGCTGACCGAGTTCGTGGCCGCCTCCCGGGCGGCCGGTTCGGCCCAGTGGCAGCGCAGCTATGTGGGCACCTTCGACCAGAAGCGCAAGTGCAGCCTGTACCTGAGCTATTTCGCCACCGGGGACACCCGCAAGCGGGGCACCGCGCTGGTCACCTTCCTGGAGGCCTACCGGGCGGCCGGCTTCGAGTTCGACGCCCAGGACCTGCCGGACTACCTGCCGGCAGTGCTGGAGTTCTCCGCCCGCAGCGACGATGAGATCGCCGGGGCGCTGCTGGCCTCGCACGTGGAGGGCATTGAGGTGCTGCGCGCCGCCCTGGAGGGGATGCACAGCCCCTGGGCGAACGTGGTGCGCACCATCACCCTCTCCCTGCCGCCGGTGGATAGGGCCACGCAGGAACGGATCCTGTCCCTGGTCAGCGAGGGCCCGCCAACCGAGACCGTGGGGCTCAGCTTCCTGGGCAACCTACCACCATTTAGTCCGAGGGAGGGGACGGGAGTATGAGCACCATGCAATTCCTGCTGTGGGTGGCGATGCCCTACGCATGCGCCGCCGTGTTCATCGTGGGGCACATCTGGCGGTACCGCTACGACAAGTTCGGCTGGACCACCCGGTCAAGCCAAAGCTATGAGAACCGGCTGCTGCGCTGGGGCTCACCGATGTTCCACTTCGGCATCCTGCTGGTGCTGGTGGGCCACGTGGTGGGGCTGCTGATCCCGCGCGAATGGCTCTACGCCATCGGCGTCACCGAACACCTCTACCACCTGGGCGCCACCTGGATGGGCACCGCGGCGGCCGTGCTGACGCTGGCCGGGCTGGTGATCCTGATCTACCGGCGGCGCACCGTGGGACCGGTGTTCCTGGCCACCACCCGGATGGACAAGCTGATGTACGTGCTGCTGGGGGCGACCCTGTTCTTCGGCACCGTGGCCACCATGGTCCACCAGGTGTTCGGGCCCGGCTACCCGTACCGTGAAACCATTTCACCCTGGGTGCGCAGCCTGCTGATCTTCCAGCCCGACCCCGCGCTGATGCAGCAGATCCCGCTGTCCTTCGCGCTGCACGTGATCACCGCGAACCTGCTGTTCGCCCTGTGGCCGTTCACCCGGCTGGTGCACGTGTTCTCCGCACCGATCCCGTACCTGTTCCGCCCCTACATCGTGTACCGTTCGCGCGATGAGGCCCCCAGCGGCATGCGCCCCGTACGCCGCGGCTGGGACCCGGTCACCG
>NZ_BAXF01000569.1:0-1258 GCF_001310435.1 Arthrobacter sp. JCM 19049
CCCCGGCGATCCCGGAGAGCAGCGCGTGCGTTGAAGAGGTCGGCATGCCCCGCCACCAGCAGAACAGTCCCCAGCCGGAGGCGGCCAGCAGCGCGCAGATCAGCATCATTAGTCCAGCGTTGCCCTCGGGCAGGCTGACATCCAGGCGGTTAACCAGGAAAAACCGAAGCTGGAGCTGGCCAGGGTGCCCAGGAAGGCGAAGATCGCCGCCACGGTGACCGCGATGCCCGGGGTCAGGGCCCGGGTGCGCACCGCTGCGGCCACCGCCGTGGAGGCGTCACGGAAACCGTTCAGGGTGGTGTAGCCAAGGGTCAACAGCACGGCCACAGCGCACAGGATGGTGGTCATTGCCCTTAGGACTCCTTGACCAGGACGCGGCCCAGGTGATCAGTGAACTGGCGCATGACGGTGCACGCGTCCTGCAGCTGATCGGCCACTAGCTGGTGGCGGTGCATGGTCGAGGCCTTGGAGTAGGAGGCGTTCTCCACGCTCCAGGCCAGATGGGTGCGGGCCATGCGCTTGGAGACGTGCAGCATCTGCAGCCAGTTGTCCTCCAGGTCATCAAGGTGGTGCAGCTGGCGCAGCGAGGCGGTGGCCATTTCCCCCAGCTGCCCCATCAGGTCCAACTGCTCGGAGGCCCGGGCGGAGAGCGGGGTGGAGCCCACCAGCGCGATCAGCTCGCCGGTGCCGCGCAGCTTCTCAATGGTCTCGTGCAGCAGCCGGGCGAAGGTGTACATGTCTTCGCGCGGCAGCGTGGACAGGTAGGAGGTGCGCAAGTGGGTGAGCACCGCGTGGTGCAGGTCGGAGGCCTTGGTTTCGGCCTCGGCAGGGAGCGCAGGGTCTGCTCCCGGCCCTCGGCGTTGCCGATCATTTCGGCCAGGGTGTCCACCGCGCCGTGAATCAGCGCGGCCAGGTCTCGCAACAATTCAAGTCCGCGGGAGGCGGAGGGAAAGAGCTGGAACTTCACGATTTACGGCGCACCATTCAAGTCGTACTTCATTGGGGGAGGACTGACGTTGAACAGTGTACGTCGGGAAGGTTAACAACCGTGATTGGTGGTGCCGGACCGGGAACGCCTCTCGGCGGAAGGCCGCTCGCAGCGGCTAATGGTTGGAGCCCGGGGTTACCAGCGGCCCGACACCAGAGTCCAGTTTTCTCGCTTGCCCCGGTAGATGTCAACCGATTTCAGCTTCCGTGCTGGATCTCACGCATCCGGACGCGGCGGCTGCGGGGCGAGCCTGCCCCGCCGGCCTCAGGT
>NZ_BAXF01000570.1:0-1258 GCF_001310435.1 Arthrobacter sp. JCM 19049
GCCGGCCGGGATCCCCATCCACGTGGACGCCACCGCCCGCACCGTGCTCAGCCGCTGAAAACCGGTGCGTTGGCGCAGGCGCCGAACGACTCCGGCGCCGGGCGTGATGACGTAGGCTAGTTAAATCATGGCTAAAACAGACTTTTCTGCTGAACTGCGCGCGCTTCGTTCCACTTTCCGGTCCATCGAGGCGGTCAGCGACGTCGAGCAAATCAAGGCGGACATCGCCCAGCTGTCTGAGGAAGCCGGCGCCCCGGACCTGTGGGACGACCCGGCCGTGGCGCAGAAGGTCACCTCCCGGCTCTCGCACCGCCAGTCCGAGCTGGAGCGGCTGCAGAAACTGCACACCCGGATCGATGACCTGGAGGTGCTGGTGGAGTTGGCCGAAATGGAGGACGACGCGGACACCCTGCAGGAGGCGGACCGGGAGCTGGAGGCGATCCGCGCCTCCCTGGCCGAACTGGAAGTGGTCACGCTGCTCAACGGCGAATTCGACTCCCGCGGCGCGGTCATCACCATCCGCGCCGGCGCCGGCGGCGTGGACGCGGCGGATTTCGCCGAGATGCTGCTGCGCATGTACACCCGCTGGGCGGAGAAGCGTGGCTACAGTGCGCGCATCATGGACACCTCCTACGCCGAAGAGGCCGGGCTGAAGTCCGCGACCTTTGAAATCGACGAGCCTACGCCTTTGGCACCCTCTCGGTCGAGGCCGGCACCCACCGCCTGGTGCGCATTTCCCCGTTCGACAACCAGGGCCGGCGCCAGACCTCCTTCGCCGCGGTGGAAGTGGTGCCGCTGATCGAGTCCACCGACAGCATCGAGATCCCCGAATCCGAGATCAAGGTCGATGTCTTCCGTTCCTCGGGTCCGGGCGGGCAGAGCGTGAACACCACCGACTCCGCGGTGCGCATGACCCACCTGCCCACCGGCATCGTCGTGTCGATGCAGAACGAGAAGTCGCAGATCCAAAACCGTGCCGCCGCATTGCGCGTGCTGCAGTCCCGGCTGCTGCTGCTGAAGAAGGAGCAGGAGGACGCGAAGAAGAAGGAACTGGCGGGCGATGTGAAGGCGTCCTGGGGCGATCAGATGCGCTCCTACGTGCTCAACCCCTACCAGATGGTCAAGGACCTGCGCACCGAGCACGAGGTGGGCAACACCCAGGCCGTGCTCGACGGCGAAATCGACGACTTCATCGACGCCGGAATCCGCTGGCGCGCCGGTCAGCGCCACTCGGCGAACTAGCGGCGGGTACCCGCCC
>NZ_BAXF01000571.1:0-1251 GCF_001310435.1 Arthrobacter sp. JCM 19049
GCGCTCCACCGGCAGCAGCGCCTTCAGGTACCCGCGGTCGCTCAGTTCCGCAAAGTCCTCGGTGCAGAACGTGTTGCGCTCATCGTAGTCGGCGGCGCGGGCGCGGAAACGCTCGAGCAGTTCCTCGGGCAGTGCTCGGTGATCTCCACTGGTGTGTCCTTTCGTGGGTGGGCGTGCTCTAGTAGGTGCTCAGCAGCCGGGCGAGCACCCGGGAGCCGAAGTGCAGGGCGCCGACCGGCACGCGTTCATCCACGCCGTGGAACATGCCGGTGAAGTCCAGTTCGGGCGGCAGCTGCAGCGGCGCAAACCCGTAGCCGGTGACGCCCAGGGTGGCCAGCCACTTGTTGTCAGTGCCGCCCGAGAGCATGTAGGGCAGCACCACCGCGTCCGGGTCCTCGGCCAGCAGGGCGGTGCCCATTGAATCCACCAGTTCCCCGGAGAAGGGCACCTCCAGGGAGGATTGTTCGTGGTCGACGTGCAGCTGGACGTTCTGCCCGGCTAGTTCGCGCAGCGTGGCCAGGGTCTGTTCGTGTTGCCCGGGCAGGGTGCGGGCGTCGATCAGCGCCTCGGCCTGTCCGGGGATGACGTTGTGCTTGTACCCGGCGGACAGTGCGGTCGGGTTCGCGGTGTTTTGCAAGGTGGCCCCGACAAAGCGCGAAACGTTGCCCATGGCCCGCAGCAGCGGGGCCGGGTCGGCTTCATCGAAGCCCAGGCCGCTTAGTTCCCCGATCCGCTGCAGCAGCGCCCGGGTGGTGGGCGTGTAGGACAGCGGCCACCGGTGGGATCCGATGCGCGCCACGGCGGCGGCCAGCTCGGTGACCGCGTTCTGCGGGTTCAGCTGGGAGCCGTGTCCGGCGGTGCCGTGGGCGGTGAGCCGGGACCAGGCGATGCCCTTTTCCGCGGTCTGCAGCATGTAGGCCCGCTGGCCATTGATGTCCACCGAGAACCCCCCGACCTCGCTGATCGCCTCGGTGGCCCCGGCAAACAGTTCGGGATGGTGCGTCACCATCCACCCGGCCCCGTAGTCACCGCCGGCCTCCTCGTCGGCGAAGAACGCGATGACCAGGTCGCGGCGCGGGGTGATCCGCTCGCGCACCATGTGGCGGATCACCGCGATGATCATGCGTCCATGTTCTTCATGTCCACCGCCCCGCGGCCCCAGATCATCCCGTCGATCAGCTCGGCGGCAAAGGGGTCCACGCTCCAGTCCTCGGCGATGGCCGGCACCACGTCCAGGTGCCCGTGCACCAC
>NZ_BAXF01000572.1:0-1249 GCF_001310435.1 Arthrobacter sp. JCM 19049
GGCTGTGGCCGATTAGCGGTGGTCGACCCTGCGGGCCAGCCAGTCGCCCAGCAGCTGCACGATCTGCACCAGCAGCAGGATGATCACCAGGGTCACCAGCATGATGGTCGGCTCGTAACGCTGGAAGCCGTAGTTGTAGGCCAGGCGGCCCAGCCCGCCGCCGCCGACCAGGCCGGCCATCGCCGAGTAGCCGATCAGCGTGACGATCGTGGTCGTGGTGGCGGCCACCAGGCCGGGCAGGGCCTCGGGAACCATCACCTTGCGGATGATCTGCATCTTGGTCGAGCCCATCACCAGGGCGGCGTCCACCTTGCCGGAGGAGACATCACGCAGCGCGGTCTCCACCAGGCGGGCAAAGAACGGCACGGTGCCGATGGTCAGCGACACCGAGGCCGCGATCGGCCCCAGCGCCTGGCCGACGACCAGTGCCGCGAACGGGATCAGGGCCACCATCAGGATGGCGAACGGGATCGACCGGGTGATGTTCACGATGATGCCCGAGAGCACCACGTTCAGCCAGCGCACCGGGGTCAGCCCGCCCTTGTCGGAGGTGTGCAGCAAGATGCCCAGCGGCAGGCCGATCAGCACCGTGAAGATCCCGGAAATCGCGGTCATCTGCAGGGTTTCGACGGTCGCCGGCCACATGGCCTTGGTGATCCCCGGATTGGTCAGCAGGTCGTTGAAAAATTCGTTCACTTTCCGCTTCCCTTCAGAGCCACGGCGACGTCAATGGATTCGAGGTAGGCCACCACTTCTTCGGTGTTGGCGCTGGCCGGCAGCTGGATGCGCAGCCGGGCGAACTGGTGCTCGCCCATCTGTTCCACCGAGCCGGCCATGACGTTGACGTCCATGTCGAAGTGCCGGGACAGCCCGGACAGCACCGGCTCGTTGGCCTGGGCCCCGGAGTAGATGATGTCCAGCACCGGGCCCTGCCCGGCGGCTGCGGCGCTTCGCCGGGCAACGGCAGCAAGGTGGCCGCCAGGGTGGAGCCGGGGGTGTTGATCACGCTTTCCAGGTCCCCGTGCTCCACGATGCGCCCGGCCTCCAGCAGGGAGACCGAATCGCAGGCCTGCTTCACCACGTGCATTTCGTGGGTGATGATCAGCACCGTGATGTTCAGCCGGTCACGCAGGGCCTTGACCAGGTCCAGGATCTCATCGGTGGTCTTCGGGTCCAGGGCGCTGGTCGGCTCATCACACAACAGCACGTCCGGGTCGGTGGCCAGGCGCGGGCGATGCCCACGCGCTGG
>NZ_BAXF01000573.1:0-1245 GCF_001310435.1 Arthrobacter sp. JCM 19049
GCACGCTGAGCACCGTCGATGGCCGAGGAGGTCATCCGCATCCTGATTGGCTCGATCGGGCTGGTGCTGGCGATCCCGGTGACCACGCTGATCGCCGTGCTGGTGGTCAAGGCCACCGGAACCGGGGGAGCCCATGGGACCCTGCCGCGGGCCCGGCGAGCCGGCGCCGAAACCGCTGGTGCGAACCATTCTCACATTAATGTAGAATAGTTCTCATTAGTGATTCTTTGGAATGGAGCCGCCCGTGACCGCACGCCACCTGACCCCGACGCTTCTGCTGCTGCCGGTGGGCGCACTGATCCTGGCCGGGTGCGCCCAGGGCAGCGCCCAGTCCCCGCAGGAGCAGCAGAACCCCGATGCCATTGAGGTGGTCGCCACCACCAACGTCTACCGTGACATTGCCCAGCGCATCGGCGCCGACCGCGTGCAGGCCACCGAGATCATCTCCTCCCCGGCCCAGGACCCGCACTCCTACGAGCCCACCGCACGGGACAAGCTGACCATTTCCAAGGCCGAGGTGGTGCTGGCCAACGGCGGCGGCTACGACGCCTTCATGGACCAGCTGATCTCCTCAATGCCCTCCGAACAGGTGGCCCAGCAGATCCACGCCGTGGACACCTCGCCCGAGGCCGTCGAAGCGAGCGCCGAGGCCGGGCACGATGAACAGGGAGAGCACAAGCACGAGCATGGCGGGCATGAGGGCCACCAGCATGCCGGGTACAACGAGCACGTCTGGTTCGACCTGGACTCGATGCAGGCCCTGGGGGAGCGGTTGGCCAGCGAGTTCGGCAAACTCGACCCGCAGCACGCCGAGCAGTTCCAGGCCAACGCCGAGCAGTTCAGCACCGAGCTGCAGGAGCTGAAGGACCGGGCGGCGGCCGCCGGGCTGCACGGCAAGAGCTTTGCGATGACCGAGCCGGTGCCCTTCTACCTGCTGAAGGACGCCGGGATGCACGACGCCACCCCGCAGGGGCTGAGCGAAGCGGTCGAGGCCGGCGGCGACATCCCGCCGCAGACCCTGAAGAAGATGAACGATGCGCTCGCCGACGGACAGATTGACCTGTTGGCCTACAACATCCAGACCGAGGGGCACGACAGCGTCGCGATCCGCTCCACCGCCGAGGCCCATTCGGTGCCGGTGGTCGACTTCGCCGAGACCATGGGCCCGGATGAGGACTACGTCGGCTGGATGGGCGCCCAGGTCGATGACCTGGCCGCCGCGGCAGGCCAATAGCGCAGGAGCCC
>NZ_BAXF01000574.1:0-1240 GCF_001310435.1 Arthrobacter sp. JCM 19049
CGTCGCCCGCGCAAGCCTTCACCCGATCCGCCAGAACCGCACCGGTTCTGGCGGATCGGCTCGTTAACCGGCAGTTGCGCGCACCGGGCAATTGTTGCCATATCGATGCCGTCACCGGATGGTTAACTAGCTAAATTCCCAGCTGCGCTAGGTAGATTGAACCTAGTGCCATCGTATGAAAGGAGCCGCCCGTGACGCACAGCACCAGTACCCGCCCGATGATCGCGCGTGCGGGCAGACCATGAGCGCGCCATTGCAGGACCATTTGATCGGCCAGCTGCTCGATGACCGCTACCGGCTGGATGAGCTGATCGGGTACGGCGGCATGTCGCGGATCTACCGCGCCGTTGACGAGCGGCTGCACCGACCGGTGGCCGTGAAGATCCTGAACGACAACTACGCGCGTGATCCCCAGGTGCGGGAGCGTTTTGCCTCCGAGGCGGTGATCGCGGCGAACATCAACCACCCGAACGTGGTCTCCACCCGCGACCACAACGCCTCGGGCAGCCTGGTCTACCTGGTGATGGAGTTCGTGCGCGGCCAGAACCTGCACGAGCTGATCAGCCGGCGCGGGCGGTTGACCCCGCGCCAGACGCTGAGCGTGCTGGAGAGCATCTGCCGCGGGCTGGCCGCCGCGCACCGCGAAGGCATCGTGCACCGGGACATGAAGCCGGGCAACGTACTGATGGCCGACAACGGCGAAGTGAAGATCACCGACTTCGGTCTGGCCCGGGTCGCCACCGCGCACACCCAGTCCAGCACGCTGCTGGCGACCCTGCAGTACGCCTCACCGGAGCTGGTCTCCGGCCAGCCGGCGGATTCGCGCAGCGACATCTACGCGGTGGGCGTGATGATCTTCCAGATGCTCACCGGCCAGCTGCCCTACCCGGATGCGACCGTGCCGGCGCTGATGCGCCACCACCTGGAATCCGAAACCCCGCTGCCCTCCACCCGCGTGCCGGGCCTGGCCCAGGACCTGGACGAGCTGGTGCGCTTCTGCACCGAGAAGGACCCGGAGAACCGGCCGCAGGACGCCGGGTTCCTGCTTGACGAGGTGATCCAGATCGGCGCCACGCTCAGCGACGAGCAGCTGGATCTGGGGGCGGACGCCTACGGCGGGATCGGTGATCTCATCCCGGACTCGGTGCAGCACCCCACCACCGTGCAGCAGCGCCTGGATCATTGGCAGCGCGAACGCGAGGCGCAGCGCGACCCGTGGTGGGTGCGGCCCAACGCCGCC
>NZ_BAXF01000575.1:0-1234 GCF_001310435.1 Arthrobacter sp. JCM 19049
CGACCCGGTGCCCGAACTGCCCTTCGGCGCGTTCGCGCTGCAGCCGGTGGAGGTTGCCGCGGCCGGGCTGATCAAGCTGATCCGCGAATTCCGTCCCCACGTGATCACCACCTACGACGAAAACGGCGGCTACCCGCACCCGGATCACATCCACTCCCACCGGGTGGCGCTGTTTGCCTTTGAGCACGCCAACAACCCGGACATGTACCCGGAACTGGGGCAGCCGTGGGAGGTGCGCAAGCTGTACTACGACCGCGCCTTTGCCCCCGAGCGCTTCCGCACCCTGCACTACGCCATGCTCGACGCCGGCTACGACTCGCCCTACACCGAACGGGTGCAGCGCTGGGAGGAGGACCAGCAGGACCAGATGTTCAGCTGGGTCTCCCCGCACACCACGACCACCCAGGTGTACTGCGCGGACTACTTCACGAAGCGTGACCAGGCGCTTTTGGCCCACCGCACGCAGATCGACCCTGAGGGCTTCTTCTTCGCCGTGCCCGAGTACCTCTATGCCGAACACTGGCCGTGGGAGGACTACACGCTGATCACCTCCAAGGTGCCCACCGAATTGCCTGAGTCCGACCTGTTCGCCGGGCTCAGATAGCGGCCCGCCACGCTAAGATAGTAGTAGGGCACTAACGCTGTAGAAATGAGTTGTACTAACCCGTGAACCATCTGATCTTGCTGTTGGCCAGCGCACCGGCCAACGAGTCGACCTCCAGTTACAACGCGGTCAGCCAGACCGGGCCGGGCTTCCTTGGCTTCGTGTTCACCGCGCTGATGGTGATCGCCGCGATCTTCCTGATCCGCGACATGATCCGCCGGGTGCGCCGCGTGCGCTACACCTCCGAAGCCGAATCCCGCCAGCAGCGCCTGGTGGCCCGCGGGGAATCGCAGCCGCTGCAGAAGCCCGCCGGGAAGATCGACCGAAAACCCGGGAAAAGTGATCTGACCCCAACCAGCGATCCGGTCACCGGGCGGCGGGCCTCGGCCCGTCCCCGGTGATCGTGCATTTAACGCCACCGGCGACCCGGGACGGTGGCGCCGGAACATTCCAGGGGTCGCAGAACGGGGCGGGGAGGAACAACATGAAACAGGTGCTGCTGTGGCTGCTGGCCGCGGCGGCGGTGGCCCTGGGCATCGCCGCGTTCATCTACGGCGGCTTTGACGATTCACCGGGGCTGCAGGGACTCGGTGCCCTGCTGGTACTCGGCACGCTGATCTGGCTGGCGCG
>NZ_BAXF01000576.1:0-1229 GCF_001310435.1 Arthrobacter sp. JCM 19049
GGCGCCAGCACCGAGGCCGCGCAGGTGGCCAAGGCCATCCAGCAGGCGGACGCCGACGTGGTGCTGCTGACCGGCATTGACGCGGATGAGGCAGCGGCCCGCTCCCTGAACAACCAGTACCTGAAGCACGCCCAGGATGGTGGGCGGGCGGTGAACTACCCCTATGTCTACGCCGGGCCCACCAACAAGGGCACCCCCAGCGGCGCCGACCTGGACAACGACCAGGTGGTCGGCGGCCCAGCCGACGCCTGGGGGTACGGCGAATTCCCCGGGCAGGGTGCCATGGTGCTGCTTTCCAAGCACCCCATCGACACCCAGCACGTGCAGACCGTGACCAAGCAGCGCTGGTCCCAGATGCCGGGGAACACCATGCCCCAATCGGGACTCAACGGCACCATCGCCGAGGCCATGCCGGTCATGGAATCCGGACTCTGGGATGTACCTATCAAGGTGGGTGGCAGCACCGTGCGGGTCATCGCCGTGCAGACCGACCAGGTGCGCGAGGAACTGACGCACTCCGCGCCGCGGCACAGCGACCAGCTGCGCATCGTGGGCGACTGGCTTTCGGCGGCCGACTACCTGCAGGATGACCGCGGCGCCGCCCCCGGCAACCACCAGCTACGTCGTGCTGGGCGAGCTGGGACGCAACCACGGCAATAACCAAGCCGTGGATGACATGCTGGAGAACCTCGGGTCGCCGAGCAGGGCATTCACGACGACACCAACTACATCCTGCCCGCCGACACCCTGGAGATCGCCCGTCACGGGAGCATCCGGGACCAGGAAATGACCCCGTCGAACCCCGGCACCGAGCAGCCCAACCTCAGCGGAACCCCGGAACTACTCTGGAGCGATTTGACCTACTAGCGGGTAACGCGGCGCGGCCGCAGCCGCACCCGGTCGATCCGAACCACGTTTTCCCTGCAAATTTCTAGCCTTGCTCGCTACAGTTGGTACATCATGAGCAAAGACCCCATCACCATGTCACTGATCGGACCCGACGGAAAACCCCGTTCCGGCGTCCAGCAGGCCATCCTCAAGGGCATTGGCGTGCAGCGTCCCATCGTGCTGGCCTACCTCAAGCGCCTGCACCGCAAGCACCCCCAGGCCACGGCGGCGGAACTGGCCAAAATCGTGGAACGGGACTACCTGGCGCTGGCCACGGGATCGGGTGCAGCGGTCGGCGGGACCGCCGCCGTGCCGGTGGTGGGAACCACCGCTGCCTGGGG
>NZ_BAXF01000577.1:0-1231 GCF_001310435.1 Arthrobacter sp. JCM 19049
CCACCACCGGCAGGGAGAAGGCCAGGGTCTTGCCCGAACCGGTCTGTCCGCGGCCCAGCACGTCCCCACCGGCCAGGGTGGAGGGCAGAGTGGCTTCCTGGATCGGGAACGGGGAGTCTATGCCCTGCTGCTGCAGGACCGAAACCAGGTTCTGGGGCACACCAAGGGCGCTGAAGGATGCTGTCATGAGACGAACTTTCTCTAGAACTCGCTGATGCGCCGCCTGTGCGGCGCACGGGATCGCCGAAAGCAGGAGAAAGTCCGCAGCCGCGAGGTGCAAAGCCGGCGGAGGGCCGGGTTCACGACGCGTGGCCGCGCGGGCGGATTCGCCCCGGGACCAGTGGGAAATCTAATCAATCGACGCATGCGCCGCGCGGGGCAACCCGGACGATTTCCGGGGCCGGCCGCCAGGGGCGCACAACGTTCAACCCTACCAGCGCCGCCTCGCCCAGACCGTGGTCTACGGCATACCACCGGCTTCCAGGACCGAGATGTGTACCACGTCGACCCCGGAAGCCGGGCGCCTACTTCGCCCCGTGGCGCAGCCGGCTGGGCCACCAGATGACGCGCCCGAACTCGTGGACCAGCGCCGGGACGAGCAGGGAACGCACCACCAGGGTGTCCAGCAGCACGCCGAAGGCCACGATGAAGCCCAGCTGGGCCAGGAACATGATCGGGACGACCCCCAGCGCTGCGAAGGTGGCGGCCAGCACCACTCCGGCGGAGGTGATCACCCCGCCGGTCACGGTCAGTCCGCGGCGCACGCCCTCCAGGGTGCCGTGGTGCAGGGCCTCTTCACGCACTCGGGTCATCAGGAAGATGTTGTAGTCCACGCCCAGGGCCACCAGGAACACAAAGCCGAACAGCGGCACCGCCGGGTCGGCCCCGGAGAAGTTGAACACGTGGTTGAACACCAGGCGCTGACGCCCATGGCCGTGCCGTAGGAGAGCACCGTGGTGAGGATAAGCAGCACCGGGGCGATGATCGAGCGCAGCAGCAGCATCAGGATCACCAGGATCGCGGCCAGGATCAGCGGGATGATCTTGAACAGGTCCGCGGTGGCGGTCGCGTTCGTGTCCATCTGGGTGGCGGTGGTGCCGCCAACCAGCCCGTCCGGGTCCTGCTGGTGCACGGTGTCGCGCACCAGCTGCACGGTTTCCTTGGCCTGATCGGAGTCCGCCGCGTCGGCCAGGGTGATGGAGATCAGGGAGCGGCCTCAACCACCTGCGGC
>NZ_BAXF01000578.1:0-1228 GCF_001310435.1 Arthrobacter sp. JCM 19049
GGCGCCGGTGCCTGGACCGCGGTGCACCACGCCTTCACCAGCCCGAAGCCCGAGTTCATGGACACCTTCGACACCGACCCGGGTTCGGCGCTGTCCTACGCCTACGACATCGTCTGCAACGGCAACGAGATCGGCGGCGGTTCGATCCGTATCCACGACCGCGAGGTGCAGGAACGCGTGTTCAAGGTCATGGGCGTTTCCCAGGAGCAGGCGCAGACCCAGTTCGGCTTCCTGCTGGAGGGCTTCAAGTACGGCGCCCCTCCGCACGGCGGCATCGCCTTCGGCTGGGACCGCGTGCTGCAGCTGCTGACCGGTTCGGAGTCGATCCGCGACGTCATCGCCTTCCCGAAGACCGGTGGCGGCTTCGACCCGCTGACCGCCGCCCCGGCCCCGATCACCGCGCAGCAGCGCAAGGAAGCCGGCATTGACTTCAAGCCGGAGGCCAAGCCGGAGAAGAAGAAGCCCGAGGAGCCCGGCGCCGCGAAGTAGCACCGCGCGCCAGACAATGACCCGGGGCAGGTGCCGGTTCCAGCAGGAAACCGGCACCTGCCCCGGGTTTTCCTGCCCCCTCACCTGCCCGCCGGCTCCCGGTGGAGGCTGGCAATACTCCGAATTATCAACTAGGTTGGAAATTAACCTACTGAGGGAGGAAGCCCGTGGCACGCAAGATTCGACGCACCGCCAGCGATGCGGTGCTGGAGCAATGGCCCGCTGTCTACCGCGACTGGGTCAGCCAGTTCCACTTCCGGCTGGTGTGGGGCGGGTTGAATGACGCGCAGGCCGCCGCGGAGCTGGAGCGCCAGCTGCAGGCCGTGCGCGACAGCGGTGAGGACCGCGGGGCTGCTGGGGGAACCGAACCGGTTCGGGCAGCAGCGGACTGCGAGCCTGCTGGATCAGACCCAGCGCCTGGAACGCGACCTGCCGGTCTTCCGGGGGAGCCAGCTGCTGCGGATCATCTCCTACCTGTGCTTCGGGCTGTTCGTGCTGGCCGCGGTGTTCCTGGGGTTCCGCGACGGATGGCTGCACCACAGTTGGCAGCTGTGGCAGGGCTTGTGCTTCCTGGTTGTCCCGTGGTGTGCGGCGCTTGGCTTGTGGGGTGGATCAGTTTCCGGATGGGCAGGCTGCGCACCGCCGCCGCCTGCTGGACCGGTGCGGCGATCGCCTGGTGGCCTTTGGCTGGCTGGTCTCGGTGCTGGACACCGAGCGGGTCCTTCCCGTGGCGAACCTG
>NZ_BAXF01000579.1:0-1226 GCF_001310435.1 Arthrobacter sp. JCM 19049
TAAACGTGTAGTCCGCGGCCGGTCACGGGTGGACCGGCATCGCGCAGCGTCTTGCCCCGGCGCCGCGGCGCTGCTAATGTCCTAAGCACGCTGCGGCGTCCTGGATCAGCAGACAGGCAAACTGAGCTGGCATTTTACTTTTTCAACGAAAGGAATGTCGGCCATGCCGCACCCGAGCACCCTTTGGATCAAAAACCCGCAAGGCATCCTCAGCGACACCGATGCCGGCAACGGCATCGTCGTCCGGGACAATCTGATCATTGAACTTGTCCCTGCGGGGCGCAGCCCACCACCGCGTATACCGAGGTCTTTGACGCGGCCAACCATGTGCTCACGCCGGGGTTGGTCAACACGCACCACCACTTCTACCAAACCCTGACCCGCGCCTGGGGACCGGCGGCCAACGCCCCGCTCTTCCCGTGGCTGCAGAACCTCTACCGGGTGTGGGCGCGGCTGACCCCACAAGCCCTGGACGCCGCGGTGCGGGTGGCGCTGGCAGAACTGCTGCTCTCGGGCTGCACCACCGCCGCCGACCACCACTACCTCTTCCCGGCGGGCATGGATGAATCCATTGACATTGAGGTCGCGCGGTGCGGGACTTTGGGATGCGCGCCACCTTGACCCGCGGGTCGATGACGCTGGGAGAGGATGACGGAGGCTGCCGCCCCAGTCCACGGTGCAGGAGCTGGATGTGGTGCTGGCCGACAGCCAGCGGCTGATCGAGGCCTACCACGAGCCCGGGGAGGGCGCCACGATCCAGATCGCCCTGGCCCCCTGCTCCCCGTTCTCGGTGACCACCCAGGCCATGAGCGAAAGCGCGCGCCTGGCCGGGCACTACGGGGTGCGCCTGCACACGCACCTGGCCGAAACCCTGGATGAGGAGGAGTTCTGCCTGAGCCGGTTCGGGCTGCGGCCACTGGACTACCTGGACAGCGTGGGCTGGCTGGGACCGCACACATGCTGGGGCACGGCATCCACTTCAATGACGCCGAGATCCGCCAGCTGGCGCGGCGGGCACCGCCGTGGCCCACTGCGCCACCTCGAACATGCGCCTGTCCTCCGGCATTGCCCGGGTGCTGGAGCTTGAGCAGGCCGGGGTCCCGGTTGGGCTGGGCGTGGATGGTTCGGCCTCCAACGACGGCTCGAACATGATCCTGGAGGCCCGTCAGGCCTGTACCTGCAACGGCTGCGCTACGGGGCGGACGTACCTGTGAACGCGCGCTGCG
>NZ_BAXF01000580.1:0-1221 GCF_001310435.1 Arthrobacter sp. JCM 19049
GCTGCCGCTGGCCCCGGCCCAGGCCATGCGCACGCTCGCGACCCTGCCCCAGCCCTTCACCACCAGCCAGGCCAGGCAGGCTTTGGACACCACCCGGCGGGTGGCCATCCCGCTGCTGGAATACCTGGATGGACGTGGGTGGACGCGCCGGCTGGATTCCGGGCACCGTACCCTCGCCTAGCCAGGGACCGGATGCGAGACCCGCTGCGGGTGTAGCGCAGTTCACGTGCCCCGGGCGGGCGGTGAAATGGACAGGGCCAGACCCTCTTTGATATGTTTATCTGGTTGTCGCGATGAACACCGAAACTTCCCGCGGGAAACCGCGAGGGCTAGAGTTACGGCGGTCATAGCGTGGGGGAAACGCCCGGTCCCATACCGAACCCGGAAGCTAAGACCCACTGCGCCGATGGTACTGCACTCGGGAGGGTGTGGGAGAGTAGGACACCGCCGGACAATGTTTGAACGGCTAGAGGCCCCACCAGCTGGTGGGGCCTCGCCTGTTTAACCTCCCGGCAGTCTGCAGCGCAAGAGCGCCTTTAAAAGCCCAGGGTGGGGGTGCACCCGGTGCACCACCACCCGTGGGAGCTGGATCTTCGCGCCGGCTAGCTGCGCAGCTCGACCAGGTATTCCAGCAGTTCGGGAAGATCCGCCGGAGCGTCGATCCGGAAATGCGCCGCCGTTTGACCGGCCCCGACCTTGATTCCCAGGTCCCCCTCACCCAGGGCGTTGAAGCCGTCTTCGTCGGTGACGTCGTCGCCCACGAAGATCAGCGACTGGCGCCGGTGACGGTGCGCAGCCACTGCAGGGCCTGGCCCTTGGTCGTCTTCAGCACGCTGGCCTCCAGCACCGCCTTGCCGGCCAACAACCGCAGCCCGGAAACGGCCTGCAGCTGGCGGTACGCCTCATCCAGAGCGGCCTGCCCGGTGACCGGGTCGGCCTGGCGGATGTGCAGCACCGTGGAGGCCGGCTTGTACTCCAGCGAAGTGCCGTCGAAGGCATCGGAGATCTCGCCCAGGATCTGGGTGGTGTCCTGCAGCAGCTGCTCCTGCTGGGCATCCAGGTCAATGTGCTGGGCGTCGGTGTTCAGGAATTCAGGCAGAACCCGCTCGGCACCGTGCGAGCCGATGAGCACCTGGGGCCGCGGCGCCGGGTAGACGGCCTCCAGGGAGCGCAGGTCACGGCCGGAAATCAGGGCGGTGATCACCCCGGGCAGCCCGGCCA
>NZ_BAXF01000581.1:0-1217 GCF_001310435.1 Arthrobacter sp. JCM 19049
CCCCTCCCCGCGCTACTACTTCACTGGCCCTGCCTTCAGCCAGACCGGCGGGCACGGCGACCCGCGCGAGGCGCACCTGGATTCCTGCTTCAGCCACGGCACATGTGCCGGATCGTGGACGGATCGGATGACCTGTGCGTGGCGGTGCGCGATGCGTTCCGCACCGGGGCGCACGCCATCAAGATCATGACCAGCGGCGGGGTCATCTCGCTGACCGACCCGCTAGAAATCCCGCAATACTCCCCCGAGGAAATCTGCACCATCACCTCCGAGGCGTCCCGCCGCGGCTCCTATGTCTGCGCGCACGCCTACTCGGTGCCGGCGATCAGGCACTCGGTGGAAAACGGGGTGCGCAGCATCGAGCACGGCAACCTGTTGGATGCCGACACCGCCAAGCTCATGGCGGAACACGATGCCTTCCTGGTCCCCACCCTTGCAGCCTATGCGGCCATGGATGCGCGCGGCGAGGAACTCGGCCTGGCCACCGTGTCCCAGGAGAAGAACCGGATCGTGCTCGAACGCGGGCAGCAGGCAGTGCGCCATGCGCTGGATGCTGGGGTCAAGGTCGGCTTCGGCAGCGACTTGATGGGCGAGCTGGGCGACGAGCAGCTCAACGGGCTGGCGCTGCAGGCGGCGGCTTCCTCCGTTGAAGACCTGCTGCGCTCGGCCACCGGCGTGAACGCGCAGCTGATCGGCAACGAGTTCATCGGTTCGCTGGCCGCCGGCAAGGCCGCGGACCTGCTGGTGCTGGACGGCGATCCGCGCCAGGATGTGGACTTCCTGGTGTCCGAGGCCAAGGGGCGCACCGTCATCCAGGCCGGAGCCCGGTCTTCGATTCGCTGGGACTGCTGGAGGGCGCCGAATGACCGCACTGGCTCAGAGCGTGCAGAACCTGGAGGCGACCCCACGGCTGCTGGAGACCTACGTGGCCGGCGGCCGCCGCTTCCGCGACTATGTGCTGCAGGTGCCGCTGGACTGGAGCAATCCGGACGGTGCCACCATCGAGCTGTTCTACCGCGAAATGGTGCGCGCGCACCTGGACGGGCAGCAGCTGCCGCTGATGGTCTACCTGCAGGGCGGGCCCGGCGGGCAGGGACCGCGCCCAGTGGGCGGTTCAGACCGGCTGGACGTGGCTCTGGAACGCTACCGCGTGATCCTCATGGACCAGCGCGGCACCGGCCGCTCCACCCCGGTCACCGCCCCAGGTGATCTCCGGA
>NZ_BAXF01000582.1:0-1208 GCF_001310435.1 Arthrobacter sp. JCM 19049
CTTCGGCGTGCCCGCGGTGCGCGATGCGACCGGCTCCGGGGCCATCGCCGAGGACGGGATCCTGAACCGGGCGATCGCCGCGGTGCGCGCCGAGGTCGGGGACGAACTGGTGGTCATGTCCGACGTGTGCCTGGACGAATTCACCTCCCACGGCCACTGCGGCGTGCTGGACGCCCACGGCCAGGTCGACAACGACGCCACCAACGCCATCTACGCGCAGATGGCGGTGATGCACGCCGAGGCCGGCGCCATGTGCTGGGCCTCCGATGATGGACGGGCAGATCGCCGCGATCCGCCAGGCCCTGGAAGCGGCCGGGCACACCAACACCGCGATTCTGGCGTACGCCGCCAAATACGCCAGCGCCTTCTACGGCCCGTTCCGCGAGGCCGTGGATTCCCAGCTGGTCGGGGACCGGCGCACCTACCAGATGGACGCGGCCAACCGCCGCGAGGCGCTGGTGGAGGTCGAACTGGACCTGGCCGAAGGCGCGGACATGGTGATGGTTAAGCCGGCCATGAGCTACCTGGACATCGTTGCGGACATCGCCGCGGCCTGCAGCGTGCCGGTCTCCGCCTACCAGATCTCCGGGGAGTACTCGATGATCGAGCCGCCGCCGCGAACGGCTGGATCGACCGCAAGGCTCGATCCTTGAATCCCTGCTGTCCATCCGGCGTGCCGGGGCACAGCAGATCCTGACCTATTGGGCCGCCGAAGTGGCTGGCTGGTTGAACGAAGGAAAGAAGTAGATGTCGAAATCAGATGAACTCTTCGCCCGGGCCCAAGAGGTCATGCCCGGGGGCGTGAACTCCCCGGTGCGGGCCTTCGGCTCCGTGGGCGGGGTGCCCCCGTTCATGGCCAGCGCCAAGGGCGCCTACCTCACCGATGTGGACGGCAACGAGTATGTGGACCTGGTCTGCTCCTGGGGCCCGGCCCTGCTGGGGCACCAGCACCCCGAGATCCAGGCCGCCGTGCACCGCGCGGTGGACCAGGGGCTGTCCTTCGGGGCCTCCACCCCGGATGAGGTGAAGCTCGGTGAGCTGATCAAGCAGCGCATGGGCGGGGTGGAACGAGTGCGGATGGTCTCCACCGGGACCGAGGCCACGATGACCGCGGTCCGCCTGGCCCGCGGCTACACCGGGCGCGAGCTGATCATCAAGTTCGCCGGCTGCTACCACGGGCACCTGGACGGGCTGCTGGCCTCGGCCGG
>NZ_BAXF01000583.1:0-1208 GCF_001310435.1 Arthrobacter sp. JCM 19049
CTGGGCGGTGTGGGAGATGGCCAAGATGGCCCGCAAGGCCCTGACCGAGGCCGGGATCGAGGCCAGCGACCTGGCCGCGTTCCTGCCGCACCAGGCGAACATGCGCATCATCGACGAGATGGTCAAGCAGCTGAAGCTGCCCGATTCGGTGATCGTGGCCCGGGACATCGCCGAGAACGGGAACACCTCCGCGGCCTCCATCCCGATGGCCATGGACCGAATGCGCCGCGAACATCCGGAGGTCTGCGGCGGGCTGGCCCTGCAAATCGGCTTCGGCGCCGGGCTTGTCTTTGGCGCCCAGGTCGTGCGACTGCCATAAACTAAACAGTTGACGGCAACGTGAAGTTTTCACCAAGCCGGGTGGCATCCCCCAGCCCCGGAGCGATCCGGCGGGGATGACGGTGCCGCCCAGTCATCGTCGGTTGTACCGGCACAACACAAGAAAAGGAGCCTTTCATGGCTAGCAACGAAGAAATTCTGGCGGGCCTCGCCGAAATCGTGAACGAAGAGACCGGCCTGGACGAAGCAGACGTGCAGCTGGACAAGTCCTTCACCGAGGACCTGGACATCGACTCGATCTCGATGATGACCATCGTGGTCAACGCCGAAGAGAAGTTCGACGTGAAGATCCCGGACGAGGAAGTCAAGAACCTCAAGACCGTGGGCGACGCCGTCAACTTCATCGTTTCGGCCCAGGCCTAGTGCCGCACGCCGGTGCAGCGACGTACCGGCGCACCGCGTGACGTGGTCCGGCAGCACAGTAGCTACCTGCCGGACCACGTCCGCCGCTGAGCGTGGCAGCACCCCCTCCACGCACGTGGGCCATGAACGGCCCACCCCTGATTTTGTTTTCCCGCCCAGTAGAGAGTTAGACGATGGCGCGCAAAGTAGTGATCACCGGCCTGGGAGCCACCACCCCCATTGGCGGGGATGTGCCCACCCTGTGGGCCAATTCCCTCAAGGGCGTCTCCGGCGCCGCCACCCTCACCGACGAGTGGGTCGAGGAATACCAGCTGCCGGTGACCTTCGCCGCGCGCGCCTCGAACCCGGCCAGCGAAACCCTCTCCCGCGTGGAGATGAAGCGCATGGACCCCTCCACCCAGTTCGCCGTGGTCGCCTCCCGCGAGGCCTGGAAGGACTCGGGCCTGGAAGAGGTCGACCCGGACCGCCTCTCGGTCACCTTCGCCACCGGCATCGGCGGGGTGTGG
>NZ_BAXF01000584.1:0-1206 GCF_001310435.1 Arthrobacter sp. JCM 19049
GGTCGGTGAAGGCGGCCGGCAGTTCGGCGGTCGGCGACCAGGTGGAAATCTGTTCGATCAGGTCCTTGCGGTTGCCGTGGGCGGTCACACCCACCGGACGGGTGTGCGGGACCGGCATCGGCAGCGAACTGGTGGAGACCACCGGGCCGATGTTAAAGGCCTCGATCAGCGCCAGCAGCTGGGAGCTGAGCTCTTCCCATTTCAGGTCCGGCTCAACGCCGGTGAGGAACCAGAAGTCCCGGTCCATGCCATCGGTCATCAGGTACAGCTCGATGACCGGCTCCTGGTAGGCGGCGAAGTGGTCCCCCAGGTAGGTCACCCGGGGACGCTGGGCGGAGTAGCACACCAGCTGATCGGCGTCGAAACGGGCCACCAGCTCGCCGGCCAGCTGCCCAAACAGCTCGTTGTGCACCTGGACGTGGGCGTTGCCCGCGTCGCTGGCCCCTTGAGGGAAATGTACATTCCCAGCCCCTGCAGGCAGGGTCATCGAGGTCTTCGGCCATCAGCTTCATCAACGACGAACTGGTCATTCCACCCCGATCCGAGATCAGCCGCCGGATCATTCCGACGGATCACTACTTGTCCTACCCGTTGGGCCAACGCACCGTCGTGCACGCCATGCACGTCTGCCTGCCACCCAACGATTCTTAGCAGAACCCGGGCCCCCGGGTCATACTCCAACGTCACATTCTATCTCTTCGGGGCAACAGCCACTGTGAAGTGGGGCACGCGCGGGGTGTACCTCGGCTAACATCTACTAATGGGACACGGTGCAGATGCCGCATGCCGCCACCCGCGGCGCCCCGCTCCGCCCGGTCCCCTACCCTTACAGATCCTCAAACCCTACAAAGGCTTAGAAGGAATGATTTCGTGATCAACTCCAGCGATCTCAAGCTGACCGCAATCGGAACCGACATCAAGCGCAAGAACGCCGACGCACTGGTGCTGGGCATCTACAAGAGCGATGAGAAGGTTCACATCGCCGAATCGGTGCTTGACCCCCAGACCACCGCAGAACTGGAAAAGTCCCTGGCCGACATGGGCGTCGGCGCCAAGGCCGATGAGCTGACCCGGCTGCCGGCGGTGGAGGCCTCCAAGGCCAAGTACGTGGCCCTCATTGGCTGGGAGTTGATTCGTTGCAGGAGCTGACCGACGAGAAGCTGCGCCGCGCCGCCGGTTCGGCCGCCCGCCAGCTGGGCAGCGTGA
>NZ_BAXF01000585.1:0-1197 GCF_001310435.1 Arthrobacter sp. JCM 19049
CCTTGACAGGTAGCCGTTGCTGGTCGCCCCGTGGTCCAGCGTGCCGCCCGAGACGCTGATGCGTTCGCGCAGTCCCAGCAGCCCGTACCCGCCGGAGACCCCGGGCTTCTTGATCAGTCCTGAGATCGAACGCACCGTGAGCACCAGCTCGCTGCTGCTCCAGTCGATGCCCAACTCCACCTTCGCCCCGGTGCCGGCGTGCTTCATCGCGTTGGACAGGCCCTCCTGCACCGCGCGGTAGGCGGCGTGGCTGATGCTGGGGTCCAGTGGCCGTTCCCTGCCGGTGACGTGTTCCTCCACCTCCAGTCCGGAGGCGCGGGCCGAGGCGACCAGTTCGGCCACATCCGCGATGCTGTGGGGCCGGTCGGAGGAGCCGTTGTGCTCGGCGCTGCGCAGCATGCCCAGCAACCGGTGCAGTTCGCGCATGCTTTGCTCGGCAGTGGATTGCACGTCCTCCAGCACCTTGTCCACGTCCACCCCGTCCTTCCCGCTCTTGAGCACGGTGCGCACCCCGGCGACCTGCAGCACAATGGCGGTCATCGAGTGGGCGACCGAGTCATGCAGGTCCCGGCTGATGCGCAGCCGCTCGGTGGCGGTGGCCTCATCCAGCGCCTCTTCGGCCCAGCGGCGCTCGGTGACCAGCTGGTGGTCATTGTTCAGCAGGGCCCGCCCGGCACTCCAGGCGGCCAGGCTCAGCAGCGTCCACAGTCCCACCACGATGAACGTGGTCACCAGGGATACCGGGCCGTCATACGTCAGCGCGTTAAAGGAAATGACGCCAATCGGGTAGACCGAGCCAGCCAGCGCATACACCGACTTGCGCCCTGGCACGTTGCGGGCCACCAGGAACAGCGCCATCAGGTAGCCGCCCATGTATTCGAAGGTCTCCACGCCCAAGGCCACGCTGGCCATCAGCATCATCGCGATATAGCCGTACCAGGGGGAGCGGCCCAGCAGGAGCCAGGCGTAGGCGATCACGCAGAGGCTGAACAGCAGCCAATACGGCACCTGGAAGCTGCCGATCATCGGCGGCGCCGTGCTCCAGATCGCCAGGTCAATGCCGAAGACCAGGAGCGTGGCGACGGTGCGCATCAGGCGGGGTCGTTTCAGCATCGCGGCAACCAGGGGAAGTAGTGGCACCAACCCGGCTGGCGCACCGGGTCACCCGGCGGGCGGGGCGGTTCCAGCCCGGGCGGG
>NZ_BAXF01000586.1:0-1195 GCF_001310435.1 Arthrobacter sp. JCM 19049
CCGATCGCCCTGCAGGTCGACGGCGGCATCTCACGGGACACGATCCTTAGGGCCGCCGAGGCCGGCGCGGACGTGTTCGTGGCCGGCTCCGCGGTGTATTCCGCCCCCGAACCGGCCGTCGAAATCGATGTGTTACGAAATCTTGCCCTCGGTGGGCATTAAATGTGCCATAATCGAGCGTAGTAACAACAATTACGTGCTCCGGGGTCGGTGAAAGTCCGAACCGGCGGTGATAGTCCGCGACCCGAGCAGGAACCCAGCAGGGGCTCCGGCTTGGCTGAACCGGTGAAATTCCGGTACCGACAGTTAAAGTCTGGATGGGAGAAGCACGAATTTGATTAGCTGGAGTCCATCCGGCCGGCGGCGTTAAGCCGCGGCAGGGTGATTCGATTGCAGGCCGTCAAATGAGGTACCCCCGGAGCCGCCGCTTCGAGAAGGGTAGAGATGGATTTCCTGCGGTGGCTCACAGAAGCTTTTAATTCCTACATCACGATCGGCTCCTCCGCGCTGCTGGTGCGCGAGGTCGTCGGCAACGTCTTCGGGCTGGCCAGCGCCTTTGGCGGCATGCGCCGCAAGATCTGGGCTTGGCCGGTGGGCATCATCGGCAACCTGCTGCTGCTCACGGTATTCCTGGGCAGCCTGTTCGGCCATGACAGCACGGCGAACCTGCTGGGGCAGGCCGGACGCCAGATCATGTTCATCACCGTGGCCATCTACGGGTGGGTGCGCTGGAAGAAGGCCAAGCACGAGGGCGGCCAGGCGGTCACCCCGCGCTGGGCGAGCCTGGGCGAACGCATGGGCCTGGCCGCCGTGCTGGTCATCGGCACCATCGCCCTGACACCGCTGTTCCGGGTGCTGGGCTCCTACGAACCGGTCTGGGCCGACGCGTGGACGTTCGTCGGATCCCTGCTGGCGACCTGGGGGATGGCCAAGGGCTGGGTCGAATTCTGGCTGATCTGGGTGGCCGTGGACGCGGTCGGCGTGCCGCTGCTGTTCTCCGCCGGCTACTACGCCACCGCCTTCATGTACCTGTTCTACGGGGCGTTCACCGTTGTCGGCTTCTTCGTGTGGATGCGCGCCAAGTCCCACGAAAAGCCCAGCGTGGAAACCCAGCTGCCCGACCCGCGCATCCAGGCCGGTACCGAATGATCACCGGCCAGGACCTGAAGCAGGCGCTGCGCACCGCCCTGGAGAC
>NZ_BAXF01000587.1:0-1194 GCF_001310435.1 Arthrobacter sp. JCM 19049
CCGATTCACGCACCGGCCTGCCGGTGGCCGAATCCACCGTGCTCTCCGGCGTGCGGCGCACCATCGCCAACGCGATGAGCACCTCGCGCCGGGAGATTCCCGAGGCCACCGTCTGGGTGGATGTGGATGTCACCAAGCTGCTGAAGCTGCGCGCCAAGGTCAAGGAAAGTGCCGGCAGCGCCCGAGCATGCTGGCCATCATCTCCCGCTTCGCGGTGCTGGGCCTAAAGCAGTTCCCGGAACTGAACAGCCGCATCGAGGTGGGGCCGACGGGCAGCTGACCCAGACCCGCTTCGACGGGGTGAACCTGGGCTTCGCCGCGCAAACCGACCGGGGCCTGGTGGTCCCCAACGTGCGCGGCGCGCACCAGCTGAACGCACAGCAGCTCTCGGCCGAGTTCGCCCGCCTGGCCTCGCTGGCCCGCGAAGGCAAGGCCGGGGTGTCGGACCTGTCCGGCAGCACCTTCACCATCAACAACTACGGGGTGTTCAACGTGGATGGCTCCGCGGCGATCATCAACTACCCGGAGGCCGCGATCCTGGGCATCGGCCGGGTCGTGGAACGTCCCTGGGTGGTCAAGGGCAAGGTCAAGGTGCGTTCGATCTGCGAGCTGACGCTCAGCTTCGACCACCGCGTGTGTGATGGTGGCACCGCGGCAGGCTTCCTGCGCTTTGTCGCCGATGCGATGACCAACCCGCAGCACGCGGTCATTTCACTGTAGCGGCCACCGCCACCCGGCGTGGAGCACGGCGCCCGGCTTTCAAGCCGGGCGTCGTGCTTTTAACCCCGGAGGACTCTTTCGGCTCGGGATTTGCCCCACCGGGGCGCGCGGGAGAGGATCAAAAGCAAAAAACGATGTGACCTGCAACTATTTTGGTGCTGGTCCATGCAAACAGCGGCGGCAGCGGATGCCGCGGCGCTGACCCCACGAGCCCGAGGAAGAGCCATGAAGCAGCCCACAGGACCGGTTACCGTCAAGCACCGGGCGGTGAGTTCACTGCTGCTGCTTGTGCCGGCGGTGGCAGTGCTGGTCACCCGGATGCTGCTGGGCGCGCAGGCTCCTAAGGTGGTGGCCACCCACTGGTCGGGGCTGGATTACCCGGATGGCTTCAGCAGCTTCGGCCGTTCTACGGGGTGTGCCTGGGGATTGCCGCGGCCGGGGCGCTGCTGGGCCTGGCCGGGATGGGGCCAAGCG
>NZ_BAXF01000588.1:0-1190 GCF_001310435.1 Arthrobacter sp. JCM 19049
AGCGGCACCCGGTGCGCACCGTGATCTCCACCAGCTCGTGTCCCCGACCATGCTGGTGGAGGCGCTGATGTCCTGGGCGAAACCGGGTTCAGGCTCTGGCTGATGAGCATCGCCGTGCGCTGGCGCCCGTCCTCGACGCTGCGGTTGGCCAGCGCCCCGTAGCGGGCCCCGTTGGTGGCCGCGTCGATCAGGGTGTTGCGCACGTGCAGCGCCAGGGCCAGCTGCACGATGCTCAGCCCCACCACGATCAGCAGGGTCGCGACCATAACGAATTCGGCCACCGCCGAGCCGCGCTGGGAGGTGGCCGAACTCGCTGGGCGGGTCCGGGCCGGATTGTGGTGGGTGGACATGAGGCTGCCGCGCCTACCCCATCCCGGAGACCCGGTCGATGGCCTGGTTGAACAGTTCCTGCAGCCGCGGCCCGGCCACGGCGAGCAGGGCCGCGACCAGCAACGCGGACATGAGGGTGATCATCACCCAACCGGGCACGTCGCCGCGTTCCTCACGCAGCTTCGGGCCGAGGCGTTCGCCCAGCCGGTGCAGCAGGTCAAGTGTCATCAGCACCAGGGTGTTCAGGTGGTGTTCGAGGGTTTTCATTTTCGTGTTCCTTACCGTCGGAGCGGGTCTGTGGGTTGGCAGGTGGTGCGGGGAGTCGTCGGCAGCGCGGCGGGCGGGTGGGCCCGGCGGGCCGATGACGTGGGCGGAGGTGGCAGCGTCGGTTCAATAGCTCATCTCCAATAGCGATAGTCCGGGGAAGACCGCGAAGATCACGGTCAGCGGCAGCACGCCGAAGACGATCGGCGCCAGCATGGCCACCTCCCGTTTTCCGGCCAGTTCCATCAGTTCCCGCTTCGAGGCGTCGCGCACGTCCTGGGCCTGGTCGCGCAGCACCTGGGCCAGGGGCGTGCCGCGTTCGGTGGCCACCACGATGGCGTCGACGAACCGGGTCATCGCCCCGATCTGGATGCGGTCGGACATGTTCTCCATGGCCTGGGTCATCGGCGTGCCGGAGCGGATGTCGTGGATGGTGGTGGTGAATTCCTCGCCGATGGCGCCGCGGCAGATCCGCGAGATCCGCTCCAGCGCCCGGTGGTCGATTCCCCGGCGCGACGGTCAGCGCCAGGATGTCGGCGACCGTGGGGAATTGGGTCAGGATCTTGCGCGAGCGTTGCTGCACCTGTTCGCCCAGC